>DATGTW010000029.1:0-12527 GCA_035301625.1 Paenalcaligenes sp. | reverse complement strand
GTTGTAGTTCCAGTTGCCGCCAAATGATCGTTAAACATTAAAAACCCTTTCAAAAACTGTGCTCTAAAACAATGATTGCGAACTACACTTACTATTCTAGGGAAAACCCTAGGTAAAAGCTAGGGGAAAACCCTATAGACCCCTCAAGGGTAGATTTGGCCCATTTTCTCGTTCCTTTTATGCAACAAAAAAATTATTTTCCGCAAAAATAGGGTTCTGGATGCTAAGCACACTCATTTTTTCTTGACTTGAAAACAAAACTTTACTTAGATTATCCTGCATCTCACAAAAGTAAGGGCCTGTAAATCATGCCTTTTAAAATTGAATTTTTGCTACACTTTTAGGTTTTAGTCATTTATTCAAATGTCGCTATAACCTATAGACAGTACAAAGATACAAAGGGTGCACCATGAATCTGGCATCTTTAGTCCGTTCCCTTTCGCTTATTGCATTAATTAGTTTATTAGCCGCTTGCGCCTCTAGCGGGCATCATGGCCACGGCAATAGCAGCACCTCGCGCTCACCTTCATTAGCTGCGCAACGCATGATGTGCGCACTGAATCCTGATGAATGCATGTACCAGGGTCCCTACGAAGCAGGTGAAGAAGCCTACGCCGAAGAAGAAGCAAAAAGACTGAATCGCGATTCGCTCAATCGATTGCGTCGTAGTGGCCGTCGTTTTTAGTATTACTGATATTCAAATTGACGGCGCAGCACAGGCATGAAACGAGTGTTTTTCTCGGGGAAAGCCAATAAATTAACCCCCATGCAATACTTTGAACAACGCCGCACTGGATGCTTTCTTTGGCTGCGTAGCCACCGGTCGGCGGCCGATCGCCCCAGCGCAGATTTAACCTCTACGACATAATAATCAGCTGGCAAGTCCTGCGTTGCTTGGGCATTTCTATAGCGAATGTGGTTATCGATAGTGATGCGCACGGCCTGCTCTTTACCGACCAAAGTAATACGTTCATAGTCAACGTACATGGATGGGAATAATGGGTACTCTAATGAATAGCCATAATGCTCTGAGATATGGTTACTGGCAAATTGATATAAATGCTCAGGTAGTCGGGGAGATTCAAACGCCTGTTGATCGGTGCGGGTTCTGTACTTTAGAGTTTCATTTCGAAACCCTTTAATTTTGACCTCAAAGAAATAAAGCTGTGCCTCACGATAATGCCGAAAGCGGATCTTGAAACGCCGCCGCCGGCCCATATTGTGGTCCCTAAAAGTGTCAAAATCCACACTATCGAGATATAAGTTGCTGTAATGGAATTGTTGTGCCCCATCAATATTGAGCACATCATAATCGTCGTAATGACACTGTAAAAACTGTGCCAGCTGCTGTGTGTTTAGTACGTATTTGTTATCAGTGCGACGCATCAACCGTGCCCGACGATCTAGTTCGCCAAGGGACACGGGGTCAAAATCACGCAGCAAATCTATCATCTTTTTTAGTAATTATTGATATAAAAAAATCGCTGAGTCGAAACCAACTCAGCGATTCGTATGTCTTGGCGGACAGGGAGGGATTCGAACCCTCGATACGCTATTCACGTATACACGCTTTCCAGGCGTGCGCCTTCAACCACTCGGCCACCTATCCAAAATAAACGGTAATTATACTCAGAATAGGGGCTAAGCTCAAGCTTTTATTTTTTGCAGCATCCGCTCAACATAACGAGCAATGGTATCTACCTCAATGTTGACGGGATCGCCGACTTGAGCATATTGAAAAGTCGTTGCCGCCACCGTATGCGGGATCAAATTAATGCTGACGGTACACCCTCCTTGAGCATTATCCTGGACATCATTAACAGTCAGACTAACGCCATTAATAGTCACTGAGCCCTTGAACGCCAAATATTTAGCGCAATGTTCTGGAGCAGCTATTTGCAATAAATAGGATTCGCCCACCGGTTCAAATACAGTGATATGCCCGACCCCATCAACATGCCCTAATACCATATGCCCATCCAAGGTATCGCCCAACCTCATGGCTGCCTCGAGATTGACAGGGCCCGGCTTATCTAAACCCGCGGTACGTGATAGGCTTTCTTGAGAGATATCCACCTCGAACTGTCCATCGGCATGGCTCAGCACTGTCATGCAAGCGCCTTGAATGGAAATAGAGTCTCCAATTTGAACCTGACTGAGATCTAAGCCTGCCGCGTCTACCGCCAGACGCAAGCCCGCCTGTTGATCATCTTCTTTAATGGGAGCGGTGTTAACTATTTTGCCAACGGCACGAACAATTCCGGTAAACATAATTAAATATCGCGTTCTGCTTGTTGTAACAATTGAGTCAGTAAACCCTGCCAACGCTCTTCGTTGCGCAATACCAATTCGACATCTGGGCCAACCTTTTGGGTATGAATCAAATTTAAACGCCAAGCCTGGCTAAGCTGGGACGGTGGCTGTCCTATCACAGCCGGCTGCCCATGCATCAAATATGCTGGTGCCATATAAGCAACCACCTGATCAACTAATCCAGCCTGTACAAAGGCTCCATTAAGGCGTCCACCAGCTTCCACGTGGATTTCATTGAACTCTTGCTGAATGAGCCATTCTTTCCATGCATCCAAATCAACCTGTCCGCGCTCGGTCCCTGGTAGCTGTCGAACGTAAACCCCGCGCTCTTCAAAAACTGCCTGCCGCTCTTCTGAGACACCCTCTGCGGCCCACACCATTACGGGTTGCTTTTGAAAAAACTGCAAATCTGGTGACAAAGATAACTGCCCGTCAAAAACACCCCGCATGGGTTGTCTTACGGTCGGCACGGCACGAACATTAAGCTGTGGGTTGTCTGCCAGCACTGTGCCTGAACCAGTCACCACCAAATCGCTACGCGCCCGCCAACGATGGCCGTGATCACGTGCAGTTGCAGAGGTAATCCACTGTGAACGCCCGTCTTCGAGGGCTGTAAAGCCATCCATTGAGCTGGCAATCTTGAGCCAAATCCAGGGCCGATTTTCAAGCATCCGCGAGACAAACCCCACATTGAGCCAAGCTGCCTCTTCGAGCTGTACGCCTACCCGTACCTCGATACCCGCTGCTCTGAGTTGAGCAATGCCACGGCCTGCAATCTGTGGGTTAGGGTCAGGTAAAGCTATCACAACGCGCTTTGGACTAGCCTCGATAATGGCATCTACACATGGCTTTGTACGGCCATAGTGACTACATGGCTCTAAGGTGACATAAAACGTGCAATGACTAAAATCATGGAAGCCTTGGTCTTGAGCCTCGGTCAGCGCCATCACCTCGGCATGCGCCTGACCCGCCTGTTGTGTAAATCCTTGGGCAACTAAATCATCATTTTGCACAATTACACAGCCCACTCTTGGATTAGGTGCGCTTAAAAACAAAGAGCGCTTGGCACACTCGAGTGCGCGAGCCATCCAGTGGTTGTCGTTGGATTCCTCATTTAGCATGACATACTGGCCTATTTTTTGCGCTGATTTTTTTCAGCGGTAGTTGCTGTCGTTTTTTTAGCGGCTTTTTTTACCGCTTTTTTCTCTATAGAGCTTTTAGCGGCGCGCCCATTATTAGCCTCGATAACGCGCTGCATCTCGTGAATGGCTTGGACAAACTCATCAATATCATTAAAGCTTTTATAGACCGAGGCAAAACGGATATAAGCCACCTGATCGAGTTTAAGTAACTCTTCGAGCACGCGATCACCAATCTCTTCGGTATTGATTTCGCGCTCGCCAGTCAACAGAATGCTCTCGCGGATACGTTCGATAGCGGCATCAACCTCTTGGCTAGGCACTGTGAGTTTGCGCAACGCCAACTCCATGCTGGCCCGCACCCGTGATGGGTCGAAACTCATCCGACTGCCGTCACGCTTGACCACAGTGGGCATCATCAGCTCGGCCCGCTCGTAAGTTGTAAAACGCCGGTCGCATGACAAGCAACGACGGCGACGCCGAATGGCGTCACCGTCCTCAAGGACTCGTGAATCTAAGACCTGAGTGTCTTCGTGATTACAAAATGGACATTTCATAGGCGTCACGAGCCCTCGTGGGCTCGTTTATTTAGAAGAGCCCCCATACACAGGTAAACGAGCAGTGAGCTCATTCACACGAGCACGTACCTGAGCCAGGTTTTCCTCGTTAAAAGGGTCATCCAACACATCCGCGATGAGATTCGCTGTGAGTTCGCACTCGGCCTCTTTGAAGCCACGCGTCGTCACTGCCGGTGTTCCCAGACGTACACCACTGGTGACGAAGGGGGACTCGGGATCGTTAGGAATAGCGTTTTTGTTGATGGTGATATGTGCTTTGCCCAACGCAGCCTCGGCATCCTTGCCCGTGATACCCTTGCTACGCAAGTCAACTAGCATCACGTGACTCTCGGTGCGCCCAGAAACGATACGCAGGCCACGCGAGACCAGTGTTTTGGCCAACACGTCAGCATTCTTAACCACCTGCTGTGCATAGTCTTTAAAGCTAGGATCCAACGCCTCTTTAAAGGCAACGGCTTTGGCAGCAATTACATGTACTAAAGGCCCACCCTGTAATCCAGGAAAGATAGCGGAGTTAATTGCGCGCTCGTATTCGGGCTTCATCATGATGACCCCACCGCGTGGACCACGCAGTGATTTGTGTGTGGTCGACGTCACAAAGTCAGCATGTGGCATGGGGTTAGGATAAGCGCCCCCCGCAACCAAGCCGGCATAGTGTGCAATATCAACCATAAAGAGAGCGCCATTATCACGGGCAATGCGCCCCATGCGCTCAAAATCAATTTCCAGGGAATAAGCAGAGGCCCCACCGACGATAAGCTTGGGCTTGTGCTCTTTGGCCAGACGCTCGAGCGCCTCGTAATCGAGCTCTTCGTTCTCATCAAGGCCATAGGACACAAAATTATACAAAATGCCAGAAGCATTCACGGGGGAGCCGTGCGTCAAGTGCCCACCCTCGGCAAGATTCATACCCAGGACGGTATCCCCGGGCTTGAGTGTGGCCAAATAAACAGCCTGGTTGGCTTGTGAACCAGAGTTAGCCTGGACGTTGGCAGCCGGTGCATCAAAAAGCTCTTTGAGACGATCAATCGCGAGCTGCTCGATCACATCAACATATTCACAGCCACCATAATAACGACGCCCGGGATACCCCTCGGCATATTTATTGGTCAGCTGAGTGCCTTGGGCCTGCATCACTGCGGGGCTGGCGTAGTTTTCAGAGGCGATGAGCTCGATGTGTTGCTCTTGACGGATGTCTTCTTTTTCGATGGCCGCCCAAATGTCGGGATCGACCACATCTAGGGTACGAGAACGGTCAAACATGTATGTTCCTAACAGTAAGAAGGTAGGCTTAAATTAAACAGCCCCCTATTTTAGCTTGGTTCTAAAAATTTGGCTAAATATTAGCCCATCAGAAAAGACAAACAATTCCTAATAACGAAAAAAGCCCAGACAATGCTGGGCTAAATTATCATACCCCACAAGCAAAGAGACTGCCCGTGGGGTGCAACAAAATTAGAAAAAAAGTGATTACTCGTCACGTAAACGAGGATTAAGTGTGTAAATACCGGTAATGGACGCTTGTCCGAGGATGTGGCCCTCGATAGCTTTTTTAACGTCATCCCCTGTAAATTTGCCTTCTACGGGAATCTCGTCAATATCCACCGCGTAGACGGTAAATACATAACGGTGCAAAATGGAATCATTCCAAGGCGGACATGGCCCGTCATAACCAAAGTAATCACCACTCATGTCGCGGTCATGGGCAAAAAAATTAGTGAACCCATTAAGACCCTGTCGGGTGCCATCCAAAGCCAGCGGCCCAGCCTTGCCACGAGGGGTCACCCCATCGGAATAAGCGCCCTCAGGAATATCACGAGTATCAGCTGCTAAATCAACCAATACCCAGTGATAAAAATGTGTGCGCGGCAAATCAGCAGGTACCTCGCGATCCTCTTGGTTGATGTCACCCATTTTAGTAGGGACATCTGGATCCTCGCACAGAATCACAAAAGAACGCGTGCCTTCGGGCACATCGGACCAGGCCAGATGGGGATTAAGATTACCCCCCAGTGTTGCGTGCGTTTCGGGATCAGGCCGACAAAAGGCATATTCCACCGGAATCGCAGTATTGTCCGCAAAGGAATTACTGTGTAATTTCATGCATCACTCCTTAGTTAATGCGTGAAGCCGCTAAACGGATTAGGGCTCTAGTGTAACCCGTGCAAAACGCCTTTTGCCAACTTGGACTATATAGGATCCTGCCTGGAGTTCAAGGGTACGGTCCTCAACGCGCGTTCCATCTACCCGCACAGCACGCTGGGCGATACTGCGTTGTCCTTCACTGCCCGAACTCACGAGCCCGGACTCGCGCAGTACATGCACAATATTCTTAGGTGTGCCGGACAGGGCCACCTCGGGGATATCTTGGGGCAACTCGCCTCGGCGGAATTGCGCCTCGAAACCCTCGAGCGCTTTCTGGGCCAACTGACTACTATGAAAACGAGTGACCAGCTCTAGGGCGAGCTCGACCTTGACATCGCGTGGGTTACGACCCTCAGCGATTTGATCACGCAGCTTTTGAATTTCAGCTAAAGAGCGGAATGAGAGCAGCTCATAGTAGCGCCACATCAAATCATCCGAGATGGACATTATTTTGCCAAACATGCTACCCGGAGCCTCGGACACACCGATGTAGTTACCCCGCGACTTGGACATCTTTTCGTGCCCATCCAACCCCTCAAGTAGGGGCATAGTCATAATGCATTGAGCTTCTTGTCCGTACTCTTTTTGCAGCTCGCGGCCCACAAGCAAATTAAATTTCTGATCAGTCCCACCTAACTCTAGATCAGCCTTGAGTTGCACCGAATCGTAACCCTGCAACAAAGGATAAATAAACTCGTGAATGGCGATAGGCAAATGTTTTTGATAACGCTTGGTAAAGTCATCCCGCTCGAGCATGCGTGCAACAGTATAACGAGAGGCCAACTGAATAAGCCCCCGTGTACCTAACTCATCACACCATTTGGAATTATAGCGCACCTCGGTTTTTTCCGGATCTAAAACCAGACTGGCCTGCTCATAATAAGTCTGCGCGTTGAATTCGATCTCTTCGCGCGTCAGGGGAGGACGAGTCGTATCACGGCCACTGGGATCACCAATGGTCGAGGTAAAGTCGCCAATAAGGAAAATTACTACATGGCCCAAATCTTGCAACTGGCGCATTTTATTGAGCACCACTGTATGCCCCAGATGAATATCAGGAGCAGTGGGATCCAAGCCCAGCTTTATTCTCAAGGGGATGCCCGTCTGATGACTACGGGCCAGTTTTTGCGCAAATTCGGACTCGACAATGAGCTCATCGCAACCACGTTTGACGACCTCTAAATCGGCTCGAACGGCATCAGATATCGGTAACTCTGATGGAGACATAATTAACCTAGCAAATGTAACACAAAAAGGCTCGAAAATTTCTTCTGAATGCGTTAGGATAACTTGCTAGAACATATTTTGCACGCAACAATACCGGCACGACTGCATTTACTGCCTTGTTTTGCCCAGGCGCATCCTGCAAATTAGGCGCCCATCCGCCTATGCTGGGCAGACGCACACCGGGCGTGTTTCTTTCTTATCGTATCGTTATGTGGGTCTGCTACTTGCGCGTATAGTGGTGGGCCGACAGCATTTACCCATGCACTGATGTCAACAACAACTTCAGCCAATTAGCCGTCATGACACCACCCAAACGCCCTAAATTCATACAAAAATCACTACTTACTATTGCACTCGGGTTATTTGTTGGCGCTGGCGCCATCGCGGTTGTCCCGCCTGCCCAAGAACCCGTACCCGAAATCTACCATACCAGCACAATATTGGAAGCCCCAATTGTCAAAAGTTTACAAGGTCAAGCGGGGCCCTTTATTCACCAAACCAGCATCCGCCAAGGCGATACCTTGGCTGCCATCCTCAAGCGCCTCGAGGTCGATGAGCCCGATTTACAACACTTTCTGACTTATGACGAGGCTGCCCGAGCTATCTACAAGCTCTATCCTGGGCGCACTATCCAAGTCTCTTTAGACGAAAACAACAAACTACAATGGCTGCGCTATAACCACACCCCGGCAGATAAAGACGACAGTACCGTAGTATCACGTTGGCTCGAGGTAACTCCCGACGACACGGATGGCTTTGTCGCTGAAGAACACACGCTGGCTGCTGAAACCGAGGTTAAAATGGCCGAAGGGGTCATCACCAACTCTCTCTTTGGTGCCACGGACAAAGCCGGCATCCCAGACTCTGTAGCTCTGGCTATGACTGATGTGCTAGGCAGTAAAATTGACTTTCTCAAGGACATTCGCAAAGACGACCGTTTCCGTGTTATTTATGAGAGCCACACTAGCCAAGGGCAAACTATCGCAGCAGGGCGCATTTTAGCCATTGAGTACGAAAGTAACGGCGAAACGCACCAGGCTTTGTGGTTTGACGAGGCCGATGGTGGTGGCGGTTATTATGACTTTGAAGGCAACAGCATCCAGGGCGCCTTTTTACGCAACGCCATTAAATTTACTCGTATTAGCTCCACATTTGGCAAGCGCCGTCACCCTATCCATGGCAACTGGCGCAACCATAACGGGGTCGACTATGCTGCCCCACAAGGCACCCCCATCCAAGCAACAGCCGACGGGGTGGTGGACTTTATCGGCACTCAACGTGGCTATGGGAATGTCATTATTATCAAACACCATAGCGGCTACAGCACACTTTATGCCCACCAAAGTCGTTTTGAATCTGGCCTAAAAAAGGGTGCCAAGGTCCAACAAGGACAACGCATTGGTTATGTCGGTGCGACAGGCTGGGCCACAGGCCCCCATCTGCATTATGAATTCCGCATCGATGGGAAACCTGTGGATCCATTATCTGTGGATTTACCCGCGGCAAAAGCCCTGGAATCCAACCAAATAAAAGAACTACAAGCATTAGCAGGTCAGTATAAAAAGCAACTGGCGCTCTTAAAAGAACGCACGGATCTGCGCATGCTGGCGATGTCCGATTAACCCCAAACGAGGGTCATCTCATGGGCTGGTATATCGGCTTGATGTCGGGCACGAGCATGGACGGGGTTGACGCTGTCCTGGCGCGCTTTGAAAGTGCGCCATCTATATCTGCACCATCCGCAGCTATGCCCCCTTTATTAGATTCTGCCAGCACTTATACAGCCCATTATCAGCACGCGGTATCAGTCCCTTTACCTGATGCCCTGCGCGCTGAACTACTAGCACTCAACGACAGTGGCCCCGACGAGCTACTGCGTGCCGCTCGCGCGGCTCAAGCACTCGTAGGACATTATGCCCAAGCAGTACAGCAGCTGCTGCTAGAAACAGATCTGCGCCCTACTGACATTGTCGCCATCGGCGCTCACGGACAGACCGTGCGCCACCTGCCAGCAGAAGGCATCAGCATCCAACTCAATGCTCCAGCCCTGCTGGCTGAACACACAGGTATCGACGTTATTGCTGATTTTCGCAGTCGCGATCTAGCGGCAGGCGGCCAGGGTGCCCCTCTGGTACCCCCTTTCCATGCACTGCTCTTTGGCAGCGCTCAAGCGCGGGCCGTTGTCAATATCGGTGGAATGGCCAATATCACAGTGTTAACACCGCAAGACCCACCTCAATCTCAACACGATTATGCTCAAATAAAATCACAGCAATCGCGGCACAGCCCCACACCTACAAATGCAGATAGGTCGCGAAACAGCACCCCCCCTCTTTTTTATGGCTTTGATTGTGGCCCGGGTAATGTTCTGATGGATTTGTGGTGCGCAGAACACCAGCAAAAGCCTTTTGATCATAAAGGGCGCTGGGCAGCGAGCGGGCACTGCCACCCCGATCTGCTAAATATTTTGCTCGCCGATCCATGGCTGAGGCAGCCTCCCCCCAAATCAACGGGGCGCGATCTATTTAACAGCCCCTGGCTACAGCAAAAGTTGGGTGCTCTCAATCCTGAACAAAACCCACCACAAATAAGCCCCACAGATATACAAGCTACACTGCTCGAATTTACGGCCCAAACTATTATCGATGCGATTGCACAATGGGCACCGGAAACTGAACAGATTATTATTTGTGGTGGAGGCGCCCGCAATACACGGCTCGTGCAACGCATAACAGAACAGGCCATGAAACGTGTTAATGCTTCAGTGCATAGCAGCACTGAGTTTGGCATACACCCTCAATACATCGAGGCCTACGCGTTTGCTTGGCTTGCCTTTGCTTATGACAAAAAAATAAGCGCCGGCTACCCTGAGGTAACCGGCGCACGTCAATCAACCTATTTAGGCGCTCGTTATTATAAATAAACGCTGCAAAAATACTGCAGCTACGCCCTTTGGATCAGGTAATTAAACTGCAAAAGATGAACCGCACCCACAAGAAGTCATTGCATTGGGATTGCGAATAACGAATTGCGCCCCCTCTAAATCATCCTTGTAGTCAATCTCGGCCCCTACCAAGTATTGGAAGCTCATGGGGTCAATCAGTAGTTGCACGCCACCTCGTTCAACAACGGTGTCGTCGCCACTGGTTTCCTCGTCAAAGGTAAAACCATATTGAAAACCAGAGCATCCACCGCCTTGCACAAAGACGCGCAGCTTGAGATTGGGGTTGCCCTCGTCAAGCAACAGCTCGCGAACCTTTTCCGCAGCAGCATCACTAAATGCCAAAGGAGCTGGCGGAGCCTGCAGATCAGTTGTTTCGGAAATGCTCATAAATGACTCCTATCATTTAAAACTATTTGAACCCATTGTAGCGCATTCAATGCTTTAGCATTCAAGTAATGGGTAAAACTTTATGGCAGCACCGCAATTTGCTGTAATCCTAGGCGCTCATCCAAGCCAAACATAAGGTTCATATTTTGTACGGCCTGACCAGCAGCCCCTTTTACCAAGTTATCCTGTGCAACCATCACGATCAAGACATCTTTTTGAGTTCCGCGCTGTAATCCTATGCGCAACATATTTGAGGCACGGACAGAACGTGTTTCCGGCCAAGTCCCCGCGGGTAACACATCTACAAAAGGCTCGTCAGCATAGCGCTGTTCGAAAAGCGCCTGGAAATCAGTGTCTAAAGCATCGGGCAATATTCGTAAATACAAAGTTGAAAACATGCCGCGAATCATAGGTACTAGATGCGGCGTGAAAGTCAGCCCGATCTCTTGGCCTTGAGCCATGCCACGCAACTGCTCGACAATCTCGGGGTGATGTCGGTGCCCGCCGACACCATAGGCCTTGAAATTATCACTGGCCTCGGCAAACAAAGTGCCGATGGAAGCCTTGCGGCCAGCACCAGAGACCCCTGACTTACAATCTGCGATGATATTGCTGGTATCAATCAAAGGCTGATCCTGTTGCAGTAGCGGTGCTAACCCCAACAAGACGGTCACGGGATAACACCCTGGATTACCCACTACGCGAGCATGGCGGATACGCTCGCGATGTAATTCAACCAAACCATAAACAGACTCGCTGAGGACATCTGGACAGGCATGTTTATGTTTGTACCATTGCTCAAAAACAGTGGTTTCCTGTAAACGAAAATCAGCCGCTAAATCAATTACTTTGATACCCTGGTCGATGAGCTCACGAGCCTGCTGCATCGCCACACCATGAGGGGTCGCAAAAAAGACTACATCGCATTCATCAAGCGCAGCCTCTTCTGGGGTTTTAAACACGGCATCGACATGACCGCGTAAATTAGGGAACATCTCGGCCACAGGCATGCCCTGCTCTGTGCGCGATGTTACTGCTCGAATCTCTATCGCCGGGTGCGCCCCTAACAAACGCAAAAGCTCTACACCGGTATAACCGGTAGCGCCCACAATCCCTGCGCGTATGGTTGGATAGGTCGAAGCCGTCATAACCCCCTCGAATATCTACGTTGTTAATACCGCCCAATGGGCGAATCCACCCCCTATTGTAGCGAGGATTATGCAGTTACGTCAGAATTAACCTAAAACTTGTCTCGTTAATGAAGCACAGCCATAAACCACAACGCCCCGTATAACACGGGGCGCTGTAGCATGTACGAAACAGTAGAAGCGTTTTAGCGCTTGCTGAACTGCTTGCGACGACGTGCTTTGTGCAGACCCACCTTTTTACGTTCAACAGAACGTGCGTCGCGGGTGACGTAACCCGCCTGACGGAGTTGAGCCTTGAGGGTTTCATCGTATTGGATGAGAGCACGTGTGATGCCATGACGAATAGCGCCTGCCTGACCGCTCTCGCCGCCCCCGTGTACGTTGACTTTGATGTCAAAGGACTCGAGATTGTCAGTCAGATGCAGCGGTTGGCGTACAATCATGCGCCCAGTTTCACGGGCAAAATAATCTTCAATGGGGCGACCATTAACGACGATCTGCCCACTACCTTTTTTCATAAACACGCGTGCGACTGATCTTTTGCGCCGCCCGGTGCCGTAATTCCAATCACCAATCATGAGGATATCCTTAGATGTCTAGTGGTTTAGGCTGCTGGGCGGTATGGGGATGTTCTTCGCCTGCATAG
>DATGTW010000028.1:0-3278 GCA_035301625.1 Paenalcaligenes sp. | reverse complement strand
CCAGGCTATGGATTTTGTTGCCTTTACGACTGGGACACAGCCATTAGCTGGCTTTGAAGATGTTGCCTATGGCCCCACCCGGCAGTCCTCACTTGATTTGGTTGACGACCAAGTACTGCCCTATCTACCCAGTTCGCATTTAGAGGTTGGCCTAAAGGCAGATGGTTTATTCTGGGCGGACTACGGCGAGAGTCTAGGAGAGAAATTCCATGAATGGCTCTTGCGATAATCCTACACCGCCCCCGACGCTGTCATTAAAAGTGCGGCACAATGAGCGCCGCAATCGCCGTCAATTGCAGCGACGTGCTTTGTGGTTGGTTTTGCCATTATTGCTTTTCACTGTGTTCAATTTTGTGGCCCCACTCAGCCATATGCTTTATCGCAGTGTCCATAATGATGGCATTGGCCAGCTCATCCCGCAGACTAGCGCCGCACTGGCACAATGGACGGATCATAGTCAGCCGCCTACTGACGCCATGCAGACCTTTACGCATGAATTACAGGCCTTGGCACAAAACCGTCAAGCCGGCAAACTAGCGGCCGCTGTCAACCGCCACTTTGTGGGTGCCACCAGCACCATTAATCGTACCGCACGCAGTTTACGGACGGCCGCCTTGCCTGGCAGCACACAACAAGCCCAAGACTTTCTGGCGCAAGCCGCCCCACAATGGTTGGAACCCGAGCTCTGGCTGGCCATTCGTCAGGCCAGCCGAAACTTTACAGATAGCCATTACCTGACTGCATTAGATCTAGAGCGTAATGCTCAGGGGCAATTACAGGCGCGCCAAGACACACGTATTTATTTGCAACTGTATGCCAAAACCCTGGGCATGGCAGCTCTGATCACATTATTATGTGCCTTATTAGGCTACCCATTAGCCTATGTGCTGGCTCGTGCTCGTCCCGCAGTACGCAACCTGCTACTGATTTTTGTACTGCTGCCCTTTTGGACCTCTTTGCTGGTACGCACTGCTGCCTGGATGACCCTGCTGCAAAGCAACGGCATCATTAACCGCGCGCTCGTCTGGATCGGGCTGGTGGATACACCGCTAGAGCTGCTTTATACGCGGTTTTCTACCGTCTTGGCCATGACCCATATCTTGCTGCCATTTATGGTGCTGCCTTTATTCAGTGTGATGCGGGGCATCAATCCTGCCTATATGCAAGCAGCTCTTTCCATGGGCGCGCGGCCTATCCAGGCTTTTTTAAAAGTGTACCTCCCCCTTTCAGTGCCAGGCCTAAGCGCAGGAGCGTTATTGGTATTCATCATTTCTATCGGTTATTACATCACCCCGGCCCTGCTAGGCGGTACCGATGGACAAATGATTGCCAACCTCATTGCCTTTCATATGCAGGAATCCAATAACTGGGGGTTAGCTGCGGCGCTAGGCGGGTTATTGCTTGTCACCATTTTGAGCCTTTATTGGGTCTATGAACGGCTCATAGGTACTACCAAAATGCATTTATATTAGTGCTGCTTTGCCATGAATCCCGCGCGTTATTCTCTGTCTCATCGGTTAGGTCAATGGCTGCTGAATTTAATTGCAGCATTAGTCTTGCTGTTTTTAATTTTTCCTTTGATTATCATCATCCCCTTATCCTTTAACAGCGAACCCTTTTTTAGTATTACCCCCGAAATGCTGCGTTTAGAGCCCGAGGCCTTTTCACTGCGTTGGTATCAACAACTATACGATGCATCTAACTGGCATTTGGCCATTCGTAATAGTTTTTTAATCGGTGGTTGCGCCACACTGCTGGCAACTACACTCGGCACCTTGGGTGCTTTGGGGCTGAGCCAGCCACACATGCCAGGGCGTCGTTTGATAACCGCATTACTACTGTCCCCGATGATAGTGCCCGTTATTATCTTGGCCGCAGGCATGTTTTTCTTTTATGCGCCTTTTAACCTAACCAGCTCTTTTACCGGGCTGATACTGGCCCACGCCACCTTGGGCATCCCTTTTGTAGTGATTACAGTCACCGCAACCTTAACAGGACTGGATCCCGCTTTTTATCGGGCCGCGTTGAGCCTGGGGGCATCCCCCTGGCATGCCTTTCGAACGGTGGTGTTTCCTGCCATTCGCCCTGGGATCATCACAGGGGCAATATTTGCCTTTATCACGTCATTCGATGAAATTATTATTGTGCTATTTCTAGCAGGCCCAGAACAAAAAACAATCCCCCGCGAGATGTTTTCTGGTCTGCGCGAACAAATCAACCCCAGTATTTTAGCGGTGGCTACCGTGCTAATTGCATTTTCTGCGTTATTTTTACTGTGTTTATCGCTCTTGCAGCGCGGCAGCCGACGCCTAAAAGCACAGATCAGCCCGCCAGCCTAGTCCCAACCTGACTTTAGTTTTTAAACCTAACGCTAAATTGGAGCCATAACGGTGGCACACGAGCCTTTAAAGGGCGATGGTCAGCTCGCCTAGCTTTTCCACTAGTTTCATATTTTCAGCATAATCCACAGGACACGCGATCACAGATACCCCGGATTCGCTTAGCGCCTGTCGCAATGTGGGTAAAAGCTGCTCGGCGCTTTGTACCTCATAACCCTGAGCACCAAAGCTTTGGGCGTATTGCACAAAATCTGGATTGCCAAAATCTACGCTATCATGAGCGCCCTCTTCGATATCCATTTTCCATTTGATTAGTCCGTAACTATTATCCACCCACACCAAAACTTTTAGCGGTATATTTTCACGCACGGCTGTTTCTATTTCTTGTGAATTCATTAAAAAACTGCCATCACCCATTACCGCCAGAATCTTTTTATCCGGACAGGCTAAATGCGCCCCAATTGCTCCTGGCAATGCAAAAGCCATGGTCGAAAGACCATTAGAAACAATACAACTCAAAGGGCTATAAGTTGGGTATAAACGGGCCATCCACATTTTAATGGCACCGGTATCGGCCAACACAATATCCTCATCACCCAAAGCTGCACGAATATCAGCCACCACGCGCTGGGGCTTGAGCGGAAAGTCATCGCTCTTTTGGCCTGACTGCAACTCGTCTCGTAAAAGGCCTCGAATTAAAGCGGCATTCGCCACACTCTGATCAGCCATCGTTGCCTCACCCAGAGCCGCCTCAAGAGCCGCGTGCAAACCCTGCAAAGCCACAGGTATATCCGCGATAATACTCACCTGAGGATCATAATGAGCATCCACGTCGGGTAAAAATGTATTGAGATGAATAATTGTTTTATCATTTAGTGGGTTAATCCTTATGGGTGCGAACTCTTGCAATTCATAGCCCACTGACAAGATCACATCGGC
>DATGTW010000027.1:0-7843 GCA_035301625.1 Paenalcaligenes sp. | reverse complement strand
CATCTAATCACTAATAATTGATTTCGGTAATTGGTATTTAAAAATAAAAAAGGAGCACAGCTTTGAAACTGTGCTCCTTTTTGCATGGCTATTGAGGCCTTATTTTAAGCCTTATTCCACCTCGATATTTGCCTCTTCGATGATTTGACCCCATTTGGTGATCTCGTCATCTAAAAACACAGCAAACTCTTCGGGCGTGCTCAGCATGGGCTCGGCACCAGCTGCGGCCATCAGCGGCCCAATCTCGGGGTCACTGAGCGCCTCTTGGAGATCGGCATTCACCTGCTCAACGATCTCTTGGGGCGTGCCCTTGGGAGCCAACAATGCGGACCAAGAATACGCCTCGTAACCGGGCACACCTGCCTCATCAATGGTAGGCAAATCGGGCAAGAGTTCAGAGCGCTCGGGGTTACCTACTGCTAAAGCACGAATATTGCCATTATCCAAAAAGGAAAAAGCCGAAGGCGCATCAGCAAACATCACCTGCACCTGCCCGCTGGCCACATCCTGAATCGCAGGCGCACTACCCCGATAAGGGATATGATGCATTTCCACGCCTGCCATTTTACTGAATAACTCGCCCGCTAAGTGAGTTCCACCGCCAATCCCGGATGATGCATAGGTCACCGCGCCAGGTTTTTCACGAGCATAGTCGATGAGCTCTTGTACGCTATCGATGCCAAAAGAAGAGTTCACCACCAGCACGATGGGGAAACGAGCCACCGAGCCCACGGGCTCGAAATCGGCTTGGATGTCATAGCCCAAGTCATCACGCAAGCTAGGCAAAATAGCGTGGTGAATGGCCGGCAGCAAAAAGGTATAGCCATCGGGCTTTTCGTTAACCACATAGCGCGCCGCCACAATTCCGCCGGCACCCGCGCGATTATCAATCACTGCAGGCTCACCCCACTTTTCAGCCAAAGGCTTGGCCACAAAACGGGCTGCAGTATCCACCGGCCCACCCGCTGGGAAAGGAACCACCAAATTGACCGCCCGATTGGGCCAATCATCTGCTGCTTGGGTCACTGGGGTCCAACCCAAAGCACCCAAACCCAAAGTAATTGCTGCCGCGGCACCCAACCAGCGACGACGGGCGTTTTTAAATGTCATATTAATTCTCCAAAGCCTTTTTGTATAAATCAATCAAACCAAACTCAGCCAACACCTCATCGGTATGCTCACCCAGCAATGGAGGCGCCTGACGATACTCGACCGGAGTCTCGCTATAACGGATGGGGCTCGCAGTGGTGGGTGCTTTACCTGCCAAGGGGTGCTCAATTTCACGCCAGAGCTCGCGCGCTTTGACCTGCGGATTGTCAAACACCTGCTCGAGGTTATTGATAGGGCCGCAAGGCACACCAACAGCACGCAGCTTTTCAATCCATTCATCGCTGGTGCCTGTTTTCATGATCTCGACCAAGATCTCGATGAGCTCATCACGATGCTCTAGGCGCTGACTGTTATTAATATAACGTGGATTTTCTGCCAAATCCGGACGTCCGATGACCTGACAATAAGCGCGGTACTGGCCGTCATTGCCGGTGGCTACAATCATATGCCCATCAGCGGTCTCAAAAACTTGGTAAGGCACTACATTTTGATGCGCATTACCAAAACGCTTGGGGGCAACGCCCGAGGTCATGTAATTGAGGTTTTGATTGGCCAACAAAGCCACATGAGAATCCAGCAAAGCAATATCAATATGCTGGCCTTTACCGCTGCGGGTACGCTCGTGCAGCGCACCCAAAATACCCACGGTGGCATACATGCCAGTAATAATGTCAGTCACGGCGACCCCAGCCTTTTGCGGGCCACCCCCGGGCAAGTCATCGCGCTCGCCCGTGATACTCATCAACCCGCCCATGCCCTGAACCATAAAGTCATAGCCTGGCAAGGGTGCCATGGGCCCAGTCTGGCCAAAGCCAGTAATCGAGCAGTAAATCAAGCTGGGATTGACCTCTTGCATGGCCTCGTAATCCAAACCATATTTTTTGAGACCGCCTACTTTGAAGTTTTCTACCAAAATATCGCAGTCTTTGGCCAGCTCGCGTACCAATTCAGCCCCTTTGGGCTGTGAGAAATCAATAGTAATCGAGCGTTTATTGCGGTTGGTACTCAGATAATAAGCACTCTCACTGGTATCCTTGCCCTGTGCATCCTTTAGGTATGGAGGCCCCCAAGAGCGTGTATCGTCACCGACATCGGGACGTTCTACTTTAATCACGTCAGCGCCCAAATCCGCTAAATTTTGCGTACACCAGGGCCCTGCCAAAATACGGGACAAGTCTAAAACCTTGATCCCGCTCAAAGGGAGTGAGCGTTTAGTCACAAATAACCTCCAATAGTTGTCCCTTTCCTTGATGGCTAAATTTCAAGCCATAAAGATACTCTCTACTAGTAATGAACACTTTCTTTACAATTACTTAGGTTTTACTTGGGAAATCAACATCCTACCCCTTGATATCCCGCGATCAACCCTTATCTGTATTTATAGAGGCAGCGCAAATGCCTATTCAAATCTAATCGCAAAAATATATCGATAAACAACAGATACAGGGATAGATCATGACCAATTTTCCAATTTCAAACCGCTTGGTAAACGATTTATTTAATGACTTGACTGATGGTTTCTTTGTCAAACCCCTACAAGGTGAGTCCTTGCCACGTAGCATTGCGTTGGACATCAAGGAGGATGAAAACTCCTACGCTGTCCACGCTGAATTGCCCGGGGTCCAAAAGGACGACATCCATGTGGAAATTGAGGGTGGACTGGTCACCATCAAAGCCGAGGTCAAACACGAGGACAGTACAGAAAACGAGCGCATGCTGCGCCGCGAACGCTACACAGGCACGGTTGCACGCCGTTTTGAGCTGCCTATAGAAATTGACCTGGACCAAGCCAAGGCAGATTATACCGATGGGGTGTTGGTACTTAACCTGCCCAAGCTTGAGCATAAGTCTAACGTACGCAAGCTCGATATCAAATAAGTAACACCCAAATTTCGCAATAGTTCAGAAACCGCGCTGCAAAGCGCGGTTTTTTCGTCCACTATATTAGAAACACCTGAGGTTTGGTGCCTGTTCTCAAGAATTCTTCGTCCACCCAATGAGGAGACCACCCTTTATTCTGTCAGTAATTCAATCAGCTCTTTAGTGTAGTGGGGCAGGCTCTCGATATCGCGTACGCAAATCAACAAATTTCTTTTTGCCCACTCATCGTGTAAATAAATTCTTTTAATGTCGATGTATTGCGCATAACGTCGGGCGGCTGAATCCGGCAATAAACCGATACCCACATTTTCTGCCACCATCCGACATAAAGCCTCAAAACTATTGACCTGTATGCGTAATTTAATCTGCTGATTAAATCGTTGCGCAGCTTGCTGCAAAAAGGTGTGAATGGCACTGCCCTCGTGCAAAGAGATGTAGTTTTCCCCTAACGTGTCCTCAAAATGCACCCGCTGCTGATGGGCCAAAAAGTGCTGCGGATTTACGGCCAACACTAACTCATCATTAATAAAGGGTAACGTCATCAGCCCCTCGGTACTGACCGTGTCCGCCACAATCCCAATATCTGTTGTCCGAGCCGCCACAGCACGAGTAATATCGGCGCTAGGCTTTTCATTCAAATGAATGTGTACTTGCGGGTGCTCAGTTAGATAACGCGACAAGATATTAGGCAAAAACTCGGTCATCGCCGTTGTATTGGCAAAGATGCGTACATGGCCAATGATTCCATTTGCGTACTCCTGCAAATCCGAACGCAGCAATTCGACCTGCGCTAATACCTGCTGCGCATGGTGCAAAAAGGCCTCGCCTGCGGGCAACAGGTTAATCCCGGTTGCGGTGCGCTCAAACAAAGGAATGCCGATGGACTCCTCGAGCTTTTTAATCCGCATGCTCGCTGCGGGCAAAGAAATATGGATGCGCTGCGCCCCCCGAGTCAAACTATTTTCCTCGGCAATATAAACAAATAAACGTAAATCAACAAAATCAAAATGAATGGACGACATAGATACACCCAAAAAAATCACCCACAGTATTCCTGTGCAACGGCCCTGAACTGAAAACAGCACTGATGATTTTTTGACCAGACTCTATTAATCAGAGGTGAAAAGGCTGTTTAGGAAAAGTGAATTGTCAATTAGAGTAGTATGGGCGATGCTAGAAATTAGACAATAGTAATAAGTGAGTACGATGATGCCAATTGATTTGTCCCATTTAAAGCAGTGGGTGGGAAAGCAGGAAACCGCCCAAGATCAGATCTATCCTACCCCTGTGCAGGCAATGGCGCTCAGCCTGAATCATGATGCTGCGTCTATTTTAAAGGCTCCTTTGCGTCCTGTCTGGCATTGGCTTTATTTTTTGCCGATGTCCCCATTGTCCGAGGCAGGCCCCGATGGACACCCGGCCCGCGGTGGCTTTCTGCCCCCCGTTTCCCTGCCTCGACGCATGTGGGCCAGCAGCGAGTTAAGCTTTCACGAGCCTATCGCTATTGGGGATACTCTAAAACGTACTTCGACTATCGAATCCGTCGATCATAAACAAGGGCGCAGTGGCGATTTAGTGTTTGTAACGGTTAACCATCAGGTCCATCGTGGGCACACCCTGTGCATCGATGAAAAACATCACATCGTCTATCGCGAAATGCCGGCCCCCGAGGCTCAAATACCCACCCCACCGGCGGCCCCTACCGGAGCGCAGTGGTCACGCAGCGTCACCCCTGATCCAGTTTTACTGTTCCGCTATTCGGCCCTGACTTTTAATAGCCACCGCATTCATTATGATGCCCCCTACACCCAAGAGGTAGAGGGTTATCCCGGGCTGGTCGTCCATGGCCCGTTGGTGGCTACGCTACTACTGGACTTACTGCACGAGCATGTGCCTGCAGCCACAGTCAAAAACTACGAATTCAGAGCGGTCAGCCCCACATTTTGCCCCGACAGTTTTACCCTTAATGGTCGCGTCGAAGAAGACGGCCACACCGTTACGCTGTGGGCTGAACATCAAGGCGGTGGCCTCATCATGCGTGCCCAGGCCACTATTTAGTACCTGTTGGCATTTTAAAAAACTCATCACTCAATACTGACCCTAATTACCACTCACGGACTTTCAACATGCAGAACAAAACCGATCAGTACCAAGACATCCGCGATGCAGTGCGCGATTTATGCGCTCAGTTCCCTGCTGAATATTTTCGTAAAATTGATGCAGAAAATGGCTACCCCACCGAGTTCATCACGGCTCTCACCGAGGCGGGCTGGCTGGCCGCATTGATTCCCGAGGAATACGGCGGTTCTGGCTTGGGCCTGACCGAGGCATCAGTAATTTTAGAAGAGATCAACCGCTCGGGCGGTAACTCGGGGGTGTGCCACGGACAAATGTATAATATGGGCACGCTGCTGCGCCACGGCTCTGACGAGCAAAAAAGCTACTATCTGCCCAAAATCGCGTCGGGCGAATTACGCTTGCAGTCCATGGCAGTGACCGAGCCCACCACCGGTACGGACACCACGCAGCTAAAAACCACCGCCGTACGCAAAGGCGATCACTATGTAGTCAATGGCCAAAAGGTCTGGATTTCACGTGTGATGAATTCCGATTTGATGATTTTGCTGGCACGTACCACACCACAGGCTGAGGTCAAAAAAAAGACCGAAGGGATGTCTATCTTTATTGTGGACATCAAAGAAGCCCTAGGCAACGGGATGGAACTACAACCCATTCCCAACATGGTCAACCACGAGACCAATGAACTCTTTTTTGAAAACCTGAAAATCCCCGTTGAAAACCGCATTGGCGAAGAAGGCATGGGCTTTCGTTATATCCTCGATGGACTGAACGCCGAGCGCGCGCTGATCGCCGCAGAATGTATCGGTGATGCCTACTGGTTTATCGACAAGGTGACCCAATACACCAGCGAGCGCGTAGTCTTTAATCGTCCTATCGGTCAAAACCAGGGCGTGCAATTTCCCATCGCCCGTGCTTACATCAACACCCAAGCCGCGGATCTGATGCGCTATCAGGCCTGCAGCCTCTTTGACTCTGGCAAACACTGTGGTGCCGAGGCCAATATGGCCAAACTACTGGCAGCTGACGCCTCTTGGGAGGCCGCCAACGTGTGCTTGCAATTCCACGGTGGCTTTGGTTTCGCTGCGGAATATGATGTTGAGCGCAAGTTCCGTGAAACCCGCCTCTATCAGGTTGCACCCATTTCGACCAACTTGATTCTGTCTTATGTAGCCGAACACATTTTGGGCTTGCCCCGCTCGTTCTAAGCACGCTGCCCCTCACACACACGAGAATTTCACATGAACACGACACACACAACAGCTCAGAGCGCACAGCTGGCCCAATTCATCGCCGATCTGCGCTTTGAAGACATCCCTACCGAGGTTGTCCGTCGCACCGAAGACTTGCTGCTGGATTGGTTTGGCTCGGCACTGGCAGGCAAAGGCGCACGCCCCGTCGAGAGCATTGCTCGTTTTGCCCGCCGCATGGCGGGTGGCCCTGGCCGCGCCGAGGTTTTGATCTCGCGCGAACATAGCACCCCTTTGTTTGCGGCCATGGTCAATGCGGCTTCTTCGCACTTTATCGAACAAGACGACGTTCATAATGCTTCTGTCTTTCACCCTGCAGCGGTGATTTTCCCACCTGTATTGGCAGTGGCCCAAGATCTGGGCTGCACTGGCGAGGAAATCATCCTGGCCAGCGTGGCTGGCTACGAGGTCGGCATCCGCATTGGCGAGTTTTTAGGCCGCAATCACTACACTATTTTTCACACCACAGGCACCGTTGGTACGGTTGCAGCTGCCGCAGCGGTGGCCAAGCTATTGCGCTTGGACGCCACCCAATGCTTGGACGCTATTGGCTCTGGCGGTACACAGGCTGCAGGCCTTTGGGAATTTTTACGCGATGCGGCTGACTCCAAGCAACTACACACTGCTCATGCAGCATCAGCCGGTTTGATGGCGGCCTATCTGGCCAAAGACGGCTTTAAAGGGGCCCAACATATCCTCGAAGGCCCCCAAGGCATGGCCGCGGGCATGACCAACGAAAGTTTCCCCGAAAAACTATGCGCTGACTTAGGTACACGCTGGGCCACACTAGAGGTTTCTTTCAAGTTTCACGCCTCATGCCGTCATACCCACCCCGCTGCTGATGCATTACTCAAAGCAATGCAGGACAACCGGCTCAAAGCCGCAGACATCGAGCGCGTCGATGCTTATGTGCACCAAGGCGCCATTGATGTATTAGGCCCTGTGGTCGACCCACAAACCGTCCACCAGGCTAAATTTTCTATGGGCACCGTACTAGGCCTCATTGCTACCCGTGGCGGGGCCTCGGTCGTAGACTTCGAAGAAGCCGCCTTTACCGAAGACGTCATCAATATCCGTAATCGCGTTCACATGCATTGGGACGCAGAGGTTGACGGTGCCTATCCCAAGCAATGGATTGGCAAGGTCACCGTCACCACCCGTGATGGCAACACCTATGACGCCAAAGTCCTCGAGCCCAAAGGCGACCCCGGCAACACGCTCAGCCGCGCTGAAATCGAGGAAAAGGTCCATGTCTTGGCCTCTTTTGCTCAGGCCGCAAGCGCAAACGAGGTTGATCAAGCCATTGAAAAGATATGGCACCTAACTGAAAGCAGCCAATTCAACGGTTTTTTCTGAAATAATAAAAAGACTAGGATCATTAATCACCACACACTCTTAGATTAGGAAAATTTCATGACATCCTCACAGCGACCCTTAGAAGGAACTACGGTCATCAGCCTGGAACACGCGGTAGCAGCACCTTTGTGCACACGCCACCTGGCTGATTTGGGTGCGCGCGTCAT
>DATGTW010000026.1:0-2930 GCA_035301625.1 Paenalcaligenes sp. | reverse complement strand
GCCCAATTAAACGGGAGGAGCAGTGTCGACGATACGCGTCGTTAGTTACAACATTCACAAAGGGCGATCCGCCACAGGTGCACGCGAGTCACTCGATGAGCTGCGTTTGAGTTTGTACAATTTGTCTCCTGATCTGCTTTTTTTACAAGAGGTACAGGGCCGTAACGAGCGCGAGGCGACACTGGATGCCCAGCATGAATCGCTGGCAGCGGTGATGGGTATGTATACCGCCTATGGGTGCAATGCCATGCGTCAACACACAGACCATGGCAATGCCTTGTTGTCACGCTATCCTATTTTGCAATACGAAAATCAGGATGTTTCAGACCATCGATTAGAGCAGCGCGGTCTGCTCCATGTAGTAATCGAGATTGACGGCCGTCCGGTGCACTGTCTAGTGGTGCATCTGGGGCTGTTCGCGGGGGGGCGTGGGCGTCAGGCGCAGGCATTGGTCAATCGTATCAAGAGCGTTGTCCCCGATCACGAGCCGTTAATCATCGCGGGTGATTTCAATGATTGGCAAAACCGCCTGAGCCCAGTGCTGATCCAAGAGCTGGATCTTTATGAGGTGTTTTCCTTTGCTCATCAAACGCCTGTGCAACAAAAATTCCGTCATCGGGCGCTACGTTGGTGGCAGCCAGCAGTTACCCAAGGACCGCAGAATAAAATCCCCGAGTTAGGGGTCGGGCGTGGGGCTCGAATCACACCACCGCCTCGGACCTTTCCCAGTATCTTTCCGTGGTTTCGTTTGGATCGCATTTATCAACGCGGCTTTGCCGTGCGCACAGCACGTGTCTTGCAGGGCAATCCATGGCGCCAGATCTCGGACCATGCGCCGCTATTTACTGAGCTCGAATTACCCTGATTTTTATTTGAAATGGTAGGGTGCCACCAGTAATTTTGCGGTTGCTGGTGGGCGATTTTTATCGTCGAAATCGCCTCATGGCAAGTCATCCGTATTAATACTTAAAGGACTTGTTTTATCTTGACGGATGAAATATCGTTTACATATACTCTAGCTGTGTTTTCTAGTGTTACGAAAATAAACTAAAAACTTAACTCCCGCTTTAACAACTAACAATTTTCACCTAAATGTTTATTCAAACAGTTTAAACATTTAAAAAAGGAGACTGATAATGAAAGTCAAGAACGCAAAAAAAACGTTGATGCGTTTTACCCTCGCAAGCGTTGCGTCTACATTTGCTATTTTTAGCAGTGCCGAGGCCGCACGTATCGCCATCGGCCCACCTGCCAGTGAGACCAACTCGGTTACCCGTGTCATTCTCGAGGCTTATGGTTTGAATGATGGGGATTACGAGGCATTCCAAGAGGGCTTTGGCAATGCCGCAGATTTGGTCCAGGATGGCAATATCGATATTTCCTTTGGGATTCTGGGTGTTCCTGCCGGCAGTATTGAAAGTTTACAAGCTTCGACCGGTGACGTCGTAATGCTGGGGTTATCTGACGAGGTTATCGCCACCTCCGAAGAAAGCAGCGGTTATCAGCGCTACGAAATCTCCAAGGATGACTACCCTTTCCTGGATAAAGATGTACCCACGATCGCGGCATTTGCTGTGATGGTCGGTAATACCGATACCATTGACGAAGAGTTGGGCTACCAATTGGCCAAGGCCATGGTCGAAAACTCCAATGAGATCACGCACGCGCAGGGTGCGCAGTTGACTCTGGAAAACGCTTTGAACGGTCTGGATGGTCTACCCATTCACCCTGGTGCCAAGCGTTATTACGAAGAGCAGGGGCTGACCATCGATGCGCCCGTGGCCGAGCTCACCGCCACAGCCGAGGACCGCAAAGAGGAATTCACCCTGGGCACGGGTAGTCAGGGCGGTACCTACTACCCACTGGGTGGCGAGATTGCCAATGTCTGGAATAACCACGTGGATGGCAACTTTACCAACGTCGAGACTGGGGCTTCTCTGGAAAACTTGGCCAGTATCCACCGCGGTCGCATGGACGTCGGTATGACCGTGCACGTACCCGCATTGGATGCCATCAATGGCGAGGGTGAATTTGAGGGCAACCAGGTAGAAAACGTCGCTTTTATTGGCCACGTTTACCCCGAGGTCGTACAGATTGTGACCCGTAAAGCAACAGGCATTAGCAGCTTGGACGAGCTCGCTGATAAATAATTAAAGCGGTTCGGCAAAAGGGGCCCACAAGGTCCTTTTTGCCTTTTTCACTTTATAAAAACAAAGCTCAATGTAGTTCCACCATATTTACTCCAGGCGAGGACCCGCAATTATGGTTAAAGAGAACACTCTTACCCAGGCTGAGCAAGCACAACAAGCAGAACAAGATGCCAAAGCGCTCTTACAAAAATACGATCGAGAGAGCAACTTCCGAGAACAAATAGGCGTTTGGGCATGGGTGGTCACTTTCCTAGGGGTATCCCTGACTGTTTTCCATATCTATACCGGTTACTACGGTACGTTGCAGTCACAAAAACAAGGGGCTATTCATTTAGGGACTGCCCTGGGACTGATTTTTTTGCTGTTCCCGATGAAAAAGGGTCAGCAGTTATTTCAAAAGACCGTACCTTGGTATGACCTGGTACTGGCCTTTGGCTCGATGTATATCACCTACTACAAGGTGATTTATTTTGACGATTTACTCCGTGGAGTGACTTGGGGCTATTCCGAGATCGACACCTGGCTGTCTGTGGCGGGCATATTGCTCTTGCTCGAGGCCACGCGCCGCACCGTCGGGGTGCCTATTGTGATCGTCGCCTTGGTCATGATGGCCTATGCCTTGTTTGGGAATCATATCCCGACACGTATGCTATCCCACCAAGGGTATGATTTTTTCGAGGTGGCCACCCGCCTGTGGTATCGCGACAGCGGTGTATTTGGAACCCCTCTGCAGATTTCCGCCAAATATATTTTCTTATTTCTGTTTTTTGGGGTGATTTT
>DATGTW010000025.1:0-9433 GCA_035301625.1 Paenalcaligenes sp. | reverse complement strand
ACTGCCATAAATTGGATCTGGCAGGATTTCTCTTTTGGGTACTTCGCGACGGCGAGGCATGATAATTTCCCTTGTGACAATTCAGTTGAACCGCGTTTCACGGCCATGATCACCCATTAGGAGTGACCCCTTACATGCTGGCACTAATGCACCGGCTGCACGGAGGGCAGATCAGATAAACCGATGACTAGAAACGTAACAATAAAAATAATTAGATTATTTTGGACGCTTGGCGCCGTATTTGGAACGGGCCTGTTTGCGATCTTTGACCCCTTGAAGGTCAAGCGCGCCACGCACGATGTGATAACGCACACCGGGCAAATCTTTAACACGACCACCGCGGATTAATACCACGGAGTGTTCTTGTAAGTTGTGCCCTTCACCGCCAATATATGAGATGACCTCGTATCCATTGGTAAGACGCACGCGGGCGACCTTACGCAAGGCGGAGTTTGGCTTTTTAGGAGTGGTAGTATAGACACGGGTACATACCCCGCGGCGCTGTGGGCTGTTCTCTAGGGCCGGACTTCTGCTGCCGTGACGCGCGAGAGAACGTGGCTTGCGCACTAATTGACTTATAGTTGGCATAACCTCGACGTATCCTTTTACGTTGCTAATTTAGAACTATGAAGCCCATATGACACCCTCATGCTGATATTGCAAGCACACTGGCGTGGACTGGGCGATTTATATAACCGCCCTTTTATGCCCGAAGCATACGTAAAAAAGAGCGGTCGAAAGACATTAAGGCAGCACACCTAAACGGTGTATATACAACGACAGCTGGCATAACAACCGGTAAAACCAGCGCCGGGCAATCAATCATGCAAATACGCAAACAAACTGAGCGCACAAGTACTTGGATTGTGGCTGCTTAATGTGCTTTTAGCAAAAAACCAGAAATGGCTTTTAGTAAGCGAGTCAATATACCATGAACCGTGCAACATAGCAATGCACCTTTGGATGCTTTGCGGCCTTTTTATAACGAAAGCATCAGAGTAGCGCATCATCTAAGTGTCAATAATAGAAAAAAACATACTCATGACAGTATAATGGCTAGCGATGACCCACTTACCACAAGTATAAAATGCATATAGCGATATTAGAAGACGATCTTAGCCAAGCTGAACACATGAGCATGGCTCTAAAAACAGCCAACTACGAATGCACTGTGTTCCATGCGGGCAAGGACCTGATGCAGCAGCTGGCAAAGAACCACGATTTCAACCTGATCGTCATTGACTGGGAGCTCCCCGATGTCAGCGGTCTGGATGTTCTGCATTGGCTGCGCTCTAACTTGGGCTATGCGGTGCCGGTTTTATTTGTTACCAGTCGCACCCAAGAAGAAGACATTGTGACAGGTTTGCAAGCAGGTGCTGATGACTATATGTGCAAACCTGTCAAAACCAACGAGCTACTGGCACGTATACAAGCTCTACTACGGCGTGCCAACCCCATCAGCCAAAGTAACGAGGCTTTTGACTTTGGTTACTATCATATTGATACTGTGTCAGCCACAATTTCTTTACGCGGTGAGCCCGTAGAATTAGCTCCCAAAGAATACGAATTGGCACTGCTTTTATTCAGAAACCCTGGCCGTTTGTTTTCTCGCGATGTGCTGAGCACTGCAGTATGGAACCGTGAGATCCCCCCCACCTCGCGCACGTTGGATACTCACCTATCCAATATCCGGCGTAAATTACAGATACGCCCTGAAAACGGGGTACGTTTAAATGCATCATATGCATTGGGTTATCGATTGGAATCACTGCTTGATTCCACCGAAACAGCCGATGAAATAGCCGAGTAGTCCAACAATACCAAAATATGTAGTCAACAATAAATTTGGTTTACACGCGTTTGCGGCTTTTTCTTTTCCATAACAAACTCAAACAATGACACAGCACAAACGTCCAAATTATTTTGTGGTTGATTATTCCTTGCGGACTTTCACGCAGGGTGTTTTTTTATTCTTTTGCTTATTTTTTATTGCTCTAAAAGGTTTCGCCCAGCCTACAGGCGCCGAACAAGAGATGTTTACGTATCGGGTACAGGCCAACGATACCCTCATAGACTTGGCTGAGCGCTACACCCTGAATAGGGACAATTGGAAAACCCTGGAATCACTCAATGACGTCGACGATCCCAAACGTCTACCCATTGGCAAAACACTGGTCATTCCTTTTGAGTTAATTCCAGTGCAGCCAACCACAGCCGAGCTGATTCACACCCAGGGCGAGGTCTGGCTTAACCAACGCCCTGCCGCTGTGCATAGTGTTATTCATCCTGGGGATCGCTTAAAGACTGGGCCCAACAGTTTTGCCACAGTTGGCCTCCAAGATCAAAGCACGGTATCACTACCAGAAAATACCCAAATACATTTCCAGCAAATTAACGAATTCCAAGGGGTACCCATCGCGGATGTTATTTTTGTGCTCGAAGAAGGGACTCTGGAAACTCATGCTGACCCCGAGCAGCAGGGTGTTGGTCGCTATGAAATACATACCCCTATCAGCGTCACCGGTGTACGAGGCACTAAAATGAGAGTAGGTGCTGACCAGCAAGGCAGCCGCACCGAGCTTCTCCAGGGACATGCCCACATCCAAGGCATGCAATTGGCACCCCACATGCTCCAAGCACGCCAAGGAGCCGCCATGGACAGTGCCGGACAGCTACACGTAACACATTTACTAGACGCGCCTTCAATTATTGCCAGTGACAAAACCAAAGGTGGGGCGCAGGTCTCTTTGGAACCTGTCAAACGGGCGGATCATTACGTCGCTATCATTGCAACGGATCCCAATGGCAAACATATCATTGGCCAACAACAAAGCAATGAACCCTACTTTGACCTCCCCGTTTTCCGTTCGGGGACGCATTACGCATTCATCCGCGCTGTAGATGAATACGGTTTGATGGGAATGGACACCGTGATTGATTACCCTGGACGTCGGGTATTATTGGATCGTTCGGGCCAACCGGTGCGTACTCACCACGGGCAAGCTGTATTTTCCGGAACGCTCTAATTACTGCCTATGCGTCGCCTATGGCCTAAAAAAAACTTGTTTTCTAACCCAACAAGTGCGTTTGCAGCCCAAATACGACGCGATAGTTGGTGGGTAACCTTTTGGTTAGTTTTATTCGTCGTTATTCTGTGTTTCAGCACACCACGCCTGCCATTAGAGCGACTGGATAATATCATCTATGACTTTCAGCTACGATTACAACCCACTCCAACGGTAACGGCTGAATCCCCTATTGCCCTCATAATTATTGATGACTACAGCCTCAGAACGCTTGGCCACTGGCCCTGGCGTCGCAAAGTTTATGCAGAATTGCTTGAGCACCTAGATGAGGCTAAAGCCGTCGGCATTGACCTACTATTTACCAGCAGCAACCCTGCCTATCCCGAGGACGATAAATTACTCGCAGACGCTATTCAAAAGCATGGGCGAATTATTTTACCTGTCTATATTGATCGTAATGACAGCCTCGAGCAACCTATCCCTCCTTTAGTCAAAGCTGCTGCAGGTCTCGGTTTTATTAACATCCAACCCGATGCTGATGGTGTTGTAAGACACATAAAACTCTTTCATGAGCTCAACCCAGGCGCGCGTCAAAATGGCGAGCAACACCGCCTCCAAATCCATAGTAGCCCTTCAATCAGTGATGCCCCAAGGCCCCCCTCTACAGACAATGATTTTGGGCCCAACACTACCAGCCACTTTTCTACGGTACTACTCTCAGTAAGTGATGATGCCAAACTTTTAGATAATTATGGTGCTCATTACAAAGCACCGCATCTCAGCCCATTTATAGGACCTTTTGGCAGTTTTCCTACTTATTCATTTGGCAAGGTTCTAAAAGGTGAATACCCCGCGAATACGTTCAAAGATAAATACGTACTGATAGGAGCATGGAGCAGCGGACTAGGTGATTTTTACCCTACCCCTTTTTCCAGTACAGAAAACACCAGCATGTCCGGGGTAGAAATACTCGCCAATGCGACAAATAATTTGCTGCATAATCAATGGATACATAAAACCCCGAACTGGGCTAAGGCATTGGCCAATATTTTGCCAGTAATATTCATTTGCCTTAGCTTGCGCCAGCTATCGCCGCGTTATGCTTTTTTCGGCACCTCATTAGTAATTGCTGCCCTGTTTGTTGGTAATTGGGTTTTGCTGCATGTTTTTCATTTGTGGATACCTATTGGCAGTGCTCTGGTTGGATCAGTTATTTCTTATCCACTCTGGTACTGGCGCAGTCAAGAGACGGTTTTGCGTTATGTCGATAAACAGCTCTCTGAGTTACGTCAACATAACCCAGGCCTAAGCCAGGCTCTGGACATTTCCGAAGTTCAGCTCACCATACCAGCTCGGCTTAATCATTTATATAAATCGATTGAACTGTTACGTGAAGCTGAACAACGTCGTGTTGAAACTTTAAATTTTATTTCACATGATATGCGGGCTCCCCAGAACTCCATCCTGGCACTGGTTGACGTGGAACGCCAACAACAAAACAATGAAAATACGGCCAAGCAAGAGCAATTTTATCAACGCTTAGAGAATTATGCTTCGAACACATTGAATTTAGTCGATGATTTTATCGATTTTGCCCGCGTGGAAAGTTCAGCCTTTGAGTTACAGCCTTTAGTCCTTAATGACCTGGTAACCCAAGCTATTGACGATATTTGGGCCATCGCCACCCAAAAAAACATCGCTATGCATTACCAAGATCCAGAAAGGATAATCTGGATCCAAGGTCATCAATCATTTTTACACCGCGTGTTAACCAACCTATTAGATAATGCAGTGAAGTACAGCCCGAAACATACGACTGTTTTTACTTCGGTGAGTACTCATAAAGACCAGGCCGTTATTCGTATCCAAGACCAGGGATGGGGCATACCACAGGATCAGCTACAACATGTTTTTAGCGCGTTTAAGCGTTTTCATACCAGCCATGCAGAAAACCCCAAAGGGACTGGCTTGGGATTGGCATTTGTTCATACAGTCATTGGGCGTCACCGAGGTCGGATTGAAGTTGAAAGCAACCTCAACCTAGGGACTACTTTTACTATCTACCTACCCTTGATTTATTAAGCCCCTCCATAAGTAAAACAACTAACAAATAAAAAAATGGCCTGGAACATTTGTCCAGGCCATTTCTATTTTATGTGCAGTGAAAGCTTTGCACAGGTGCCAAGTTTGACCCTATTTAAGATTCATCATCGGCAGCTTCTTGGGCATCTGCCTTTTCGGCCTGCTCGGACTCATCCATGAAAGGGTTTTCTTGTGCACGAGCAATTTGTCGCTCTTGTATTTGCACGCGCTCTTTTTCCTGACGGGCCAGATGGTAGGCCATCCCGGTACCAGCAGGAATCAAGCGACCCACAATTACGTTTTCCTTCAAACCGCGCAATTCATCACGTTTACCCATGATGGCTGCCTCGGTAAGTACCCGGGTAGTTTCTTGGAAAGAAGCCGCCGAGATAAAGGAGTCTGTAGATAGTGAAGCCTTGGTAATCCCCAGCAAGATATTTTCATAGGTTGCTGGAACACCATCAGCCGCCGTAATCCGATCGTTCTCATTGAGTAGATCAGAGCGTTCGACTTGCTCGCCCGTAATAAAGTCACTGTCTCCGGAATCAACAATATTGACCCGACGCAGCATCTGACGAACAATCACCTCAATGTGCTTGTCATTGATCTTAACCCCTTGGAGGCGATAGACGTCTTGGACCTCGTTCACAATGTAGCTAGCAAGTTCCTCGATGCCTTTGAGGCGCAGAATATCGTGTGGGTCTGGGGGACCATCCACAATAAACTCACCTTTGTTCACCACCTGACCGTCGTGCACCAATACCTGCTTTTCTTTTGGAATCAGGAATTCGTGCGATTCGCCATCCAAGTCAGTGATAACGAGACGCTGACGGCCTTTGGTCTCTTTTCCAAAGGAAACGGTCCCGGTAACCTCGGCCAACATACCTGCATCCTTGGGTGAACGTGCTTCGAAAAGCTCGGCCACACGTGGTAGACCCCCGGTAATGTCACGAGTCTTTTGTGACTCTTGGGGAATACGCGCCAGAATCTCACCCACAGAAACCTGCTGACCATCCCGTACCGTAATCAAAGCACCGACAGGGAAGGAGATATTCACTGTATGCTCGGTACCTGCGATTTTGACCTCTTCGCCACTTTCATCTAATAGTTTGATTTGTGGACGCTGTGCAGCACGGCCTGAGTGTGTCTTGGGTGTAATCACAACCAAAGTCGACAACCCAGTAACCTCGTCAACTTGGCGTGCCACGGTGACGTTTTCTTCGATATTCTCAAAGCGGACAGTACCTGCATACTCAGAGACGATCGGACGCGTCAGTGGATCCCAGCTGGCAATACGCTGGCCTGCTTCGATATTATCGCCATCACCAACGGAAATAGTTGCCCCATAGGGAATTTTGTGACGTTCACGTTCACGACCTTTGTCGTCATAAATGAGAATCTCGCCGGAACGGGAAATAGCAATGCGTTCATCTTTGTCATTAGTGACATAACGCAGACCAATGGCGAAACCAACCGTACCTGCTGTTTTACTTTCAACTGTACTGGTCGTTGCTGCGCGGGATGCTGCACCCCCGATGTGGAAGGTACGCATTGTTAACTGTGTGCCTGGCTCACCAATAGATTGTGCAGCAATCACACCGACGGCCTCACCACGGTTAACCAAAGCACCACGGCCCAAATCACGGCCATAACAATGTGCACATAAGCCCCAACGTGTCTCACATGTCAGCGGCGTGCGAATCTTGACCTCGTCAATACCCATGGAGTCAATTAGCTCAACATTGCTTTCATCCAGCAATGTACCAGCCTCAATGAGTGTTTCCTGAGTATCAGGATTAACGACATCAACAGCGGTCACGCGACCCAGGATGCGATCACGCAAGGTTTCAATGACCTTGCCACCATCCAGAACTGCTTTCATGGTGTAACCACGATTGGTTTGGCAATCCTCTTCGGTAATCACCAAATCCTGCGTGACATCAACCAAGCGACGTGTCAGATAACCCGAGTTTGCAGTCTTGAGTGCAGTATCCGCCAACCCTTTACGTGCACCGTGTGTAGAAATAAAGTACTGCAGTACGTTTAGTCCTTCACGGAAATTAGCAGTAATAGGTGTTTCAATAATCGAGCCATCTGGCTTGGCCATCAGACCACGCATACCTGCCAACTGACGAATCTGTGCGGCTGAGCCACGAGCACCTGAGTCCGCCATCATGTAGATAGAGTTAAAGGACTCTTGGGTTTCTTCTTTGCCGAAACGATCTATTACGGTTTCGGTAGACAGCTCTTTCATCATGGCCTTGCCCACGCGATCTCCGGCCTTGCCCCAAATATCAACAACGTTGTTATAACGTTCTTGTGCGGTGACCAAACCCGATGTGTACTGCTGATCAATCTGGCGAACCTCTTCTTCGGCCTCGCTCAGGATCTCGTGTTTGGAATCGGGCACAAGCATATCGCTCATAGCGATGGAAATACCACCACGGGTGGCTAAATCAAAGCCCCACTGCATGAGTTTATCAGCGAAAATAACAGTCGCACGCAAACCACAACGGCGGAACGACTGATTGATCAGCTGAGAAATCTCTTTTTTACTCAGAGTACGGTTTAATAACTCGAACTCGAGTCCCTGGGGCAGAATGCTGGACAATAAAGCACGCCCTACTGTGGTTTCTACACGCAATGGATGCGCAATCCACTGACCATCATCACCACGGGTGTACTCATTAACTCGTACTGTAATTCGGCTTTGCAATTCGACTTGGTGGTTGTCATAAGCACGATGGACCTCAGTCACATCGGCAAAGAACATCCCCTCGCCCTTGCCATTGATGCTAGGACGCGTAGCGTAATACAAACCCAGAACAATATCCTGCGATGGAACAATAGAGGGTTCGCCATTCGCGGGGAACAGTACGTTGTTTGAGGACAGCATCAAGGTACGTGCTTCAAGCTGTGCTTCTAAAGACAGCGGCACGTGCACGGCCATTTGGTCACCATCAAAGTCAGCGTTAAACGCCGCACATACCAATGGGTGCAATTGAATGGCCTTGCCCTCGATCAGGACAGGTTCGAAAGCCTGAATCCCCAAACGGTGCAGCGTTGGCGCACGGTTGAGCAAGACAGGGTGTTCGCGAATGACCTCATCGAGAATATCCCAAACGACGGGCTCTTCATTTTCAACCAGCTTTTTGGCAGCTTTAATCGTAGTAGCCAAGCCCATCATCTCGAGACGATGGAAAATGAATGGCTTGAACAGCTCTAATGCCATTAATTTAGGCAAGCCACACTCATGTAGCTTGAGCTGTGGGCCCACCACAATTACTGAACGACCGGAGTAGTCAACACGCTTACCCAGCAGGTTTTGACGGAAACGACCGCCTTTACCTTTAATCATGTCAGCCAGTGATTTTAGCTGACGACGATTGGCGCCGGTCATAGCTTTACCCCGACGACCATTATCCAGCAAAGAGTCCACGGACTCTTGTAGCATGCGTTTTTCATTACGCAGGATAATATCTGGCGCCTTGAGCTCCATCAAGCGTTTGAGACGGTTATTACGGTTAATCACTCGGCGGTAAAGGTCGTTTAGATCCGAGGTCGCAAAGCGGCCACCATCCAGCGGCACCAAGGGGCGCAGCTCGGGAGGTAGTACTGGCAACACCTCGAGAATCATCCAGTCAGGCTTAATCCCTGATTTTTGGAACCCTTCGAGGACTTTTAGACGCTTGGAAATACGTTTGATGCGAGCAACCGAACCGGTGGTTTTCAACTCACCGCGCAAGTTTTCAATTTCTTCATCCAAATCGATGGTGCGCAACAATTCGCGCACAGCTTCCGCACCCATTAAAGCTTGGAAGTCATCACCGTATTCTTCTGTTTTGGTGATGTAGTCATCGTCAGATAAAATCTGCCCACGCTTGAGTGGCGTCATGCCAGGCTCAATCACACACCAAGCCTCGAAATACAGTACGCGCTCGATGTCACGTAAGGTCATATCGAGCACCATTCCCAAGCGGGATGGCAAGCTCTTTAAAAACCAAATATGCGCGACAGGGCAAGCCAGTTCGATATGCGCCATACGTTCACGACGCACTTTCGATACAGTGACCTCGACCCCACACTTTTCACAAATCACACCACGGTGCTTTAAACGCTTGTACTTACCACATAAGCACTCGTAATCTTTGTTTGGGCCAAATATCTTGGCACAAAACAATCCATCACGCTCTGGTCGGAAGGTGCGGTAGTTAATTGTTTCAGGTTTACGCACCTCACCAAAGGACCAAGAGCGTATTTTTTCTGGCGAAGCAATGCCAATCCGAATGGCATCAAACTGCTCATCTTCGTTGACTTGCTTAAAC
>DATGTW010000024.1:0-59528 GCA_035301625.1 Paenalcaligenes sp. | reverse complement strand
GAATAGCATCAGTGTGGGAATACCTCGCACACCGTATTTGGCCGCCGTATCCGGGTTTTCATCGACGTTTACCTTTGCTATGGTAACACGATTTTGGTAGTCATTTGCGGCCTCATCAAGTATGGGCGCAATAGCCTTGCACGGACCACACCAAGCCGCCCAAAAGTCTACCAGCACGGGTATGTTAGATTGTAAGACATCGTTTTCGAACGACGTATCCGTAACATTTTTGATTGAATTGCTCATGACAGGATTCGATGAATTGGGTTGAGTAAATACTACAAACTATACGAGAGGACGCTTTGTACTTACAACGTCGTCCCGAAGAAAGCCGCCATGAAGTGTTGTTGTTTACACACAAGCCAGTAGGACCCGAGTGCAATAAGAACATGGCATGGTCTTTATTTGACCTTATGATAATTATACGTCTTTCACCTTATTATGTGCGAGTAGATAGTGAGTACCTCATACGATGAACATTCCATCCAGGTGTTAAAGGGATTAGAGCCCGTACGTCAGCGTCCTGGCATGTACACCCGTACAACTAATCCATTACACATCATCCAAGAGGTGATTGATAACGCTGCTGACGAGGCGTTGGCCAATCACGCATCCTCCATAACAGTGCGTTTGCACACAGATCACAGTATTTCTGTTGAGGATGACGGGCGTGGAATTCCAGTCGGACTGCACCCCGAAGAAAACATCCCGGTGATTGAGCTGGTTTTTACGCGTCTTCACGCAGGGGGTAAATTTGACAAGCAGCACGGCCAAGCTTACGCCTTTTCAGGTGGGCTACATGGCGTTGGGGTCTCTGTAACCAATGCATTATCAACGCGGATGGAGTGCACCGTTTGGCGTAATGGCCAAGAGCACCAAATAGTTTTTTCGGGCGGCGCAGTCCAAGAACCTTTACATGTGACTGGCCGTCGTGTGGCCAAGCGTAAACAAGGAACGTTGGTGCGTGTATGGCCTGATACGCAATTTTTTGATAGCCCCACTTTGCCCAAAAGCGAGCTCAAGCACGTATTACGCAGCAAAGCTGTATTGCTCGAGGGAATCACTGTAGAGTTGTACGACGAGAATAACGAGGAGCATTATCGCTGGCAGTATGCCCATGGCATGCCCGATTATTTATCCGAGCGTCTCGAGGACGCCGAATTAATCATGCCTTTATTCGAGGGCAGTTATGAGGCTGGTGGTGATGACCCCAACAATGCTCCTGGTGAGGGCGTGGATTGGGTGGTGGCTTGGAGTGCCGAGGGTCAGGTTATTCGTGAATCTTATGTGAATTTAATTCCTACATCAGCAGGGGGTACACACGAAGCTGGGTTACGAGATGGCTTATACCAGGCCGTAAAAAGCTTTATTGAAATGCACAGCCTCATGCCCAAAGGGGTGCGTTTGCTTGCCGAGGATGTGTTTGCCCGAGCCAGCTTCATTTTGTCCGCTAAAATGTTGGACCCACAATTCCAAGGGCAGATTAAAGATCGTCTGACCAGTCGCGACGCGGTGCGTATGGTCAGCCATGTGGTGAGGCATGCCTTGGAATTACGCCTTAATGCCAACGTAGAAGAGGCTAGGAAATTGGCAGAGCTGGTGATTGAGCACGCTCATGCGCGAGTTCGTAGCAGCCAGCGTGTCACGCGTCGCCGTCGCTCGGGCGTGGCAGTTTTGCCTGGCAAGTTAACTGATTGTGAAACCGACGAGGTGCAACGTCGCGAGCTTTTCTTGGTCGAGGGGGATTCCGCCGGCGGTTCTGCCAAAATGGGTCGTGATAAAACCTTTCAAGCCATACTGCCGCTGCGTGGCAAGGTATTAAACTCTTGGGAGGTCCATGTCGACCGTTTATTTGCCAACCAAGAAATTCATGATATTTCAGTGGCTATTGGAGTCGAACCGCACGACCAAGAGGCACAGTCTGATCTTAGTGGTTTACGTTATGGGCGTATATGCATTTTGTCTGATGCTGACGTCGATGGTGCGCACATCCAGGTTCTGTTACTAACTTTATTTTTCCGTCATTTTCCCGCCCTGATTAAAGCAGGACATATTTATATCGCGCGTCCGCCATTATTTCGTGTGGATGTACCTGCCTTGGGTAAGCGTCCTGCCCGAAAATTATATTGTCTAGACGAAGGCGAACTAGAAGCGATGCTAGAAAAATTGCGCAAAGAAGGCATCCGCGAAGAACGCTGGTCAGTCAGTCGATTCAAAGGCTTGGGTGAAATGAGTGCCGAGCAGCTGTGGGAAACGACCATGAACCCAGATACACGCCGATTACAGCGGGTGGCTTATGGTGACTTGGGCTTAGAGGGCACCCAAGAGATGTTTACCATGTTAATGGGTCGTGGTGAGGCCGCACAGCGTCGTAGCTGGCTCGAGGAAAAGGGTAATTTAGCCGAAGTGGATATTTAAGCATTATGTCAGATCAAGCAACCATAGATTATGAAACCGATGATGACGCCCTGATTTTGGCGCGCTATGCCGAGCAGGCCTATCTGGATTACGCCATTTCGGTTGTGCGTGGTCGTGCGCTGCCCGACGTCACCGATGGACAAAAACCAGTGCAGCGTCGTATTTTGTACGCCATGCAGGCGATGGGACTTAGTACACAGGCTCGTCCAGTAAAATCTGCCCGTGTGGTAGGTGATGTTCTGGGTAAATACCATCCGCATGGAGACCAGGCTGCTTATGATGCTATGGTACGTATGGCTCAAGACTTTGTGCTGCGTTATCCGTTGATCGAGGGACAGGGTAATTTTGGTTCTCGCGATGGGGATAATGCTGCAGCCATGCGCTATACAGAGGCCAGATTGACTGATTTCGCTCAGTTGCTGCTCGAAGAGCTCAACGAGGGCACCGTCGATTTCATTGATAACTATGATGGTAGTCAAACTGAGCCCCAGGTCTTGCCCGCGCGTTTGCCGGTGGTGCTTTTGAATGGCGCTACAGGCATTGCCGTCGGGATGGCGACAGATATTCCGCCCCATAACATCACCGAGGTGAGTCAGGCTTGCATCGCATTACTTAAAGATCCCAAGATCGAAGATGAGGTGCTTTGGGAGCATATCCAAGGGCCCGATTTTCCAGGGGGGGGCCAAATCATCACCCCGGCCAAAGATATTCAAAGGGTTTATCAACAAGGTCGTGGCTCGATCAAAGTACGTGCTAACTGGCGCTTCGAGGAAATGGCCCGTGGCCAATGGCAGTTGGTAGTTGATGAGCTACCGCCCAATACATCTAGCCAAAAGGTGCTCGAGGAAATAGAAGAGAAAACCAATCCACGCGTACGTCAGGGGCGTCGTTCATTAACTAATGAACAGCAACAAACACGTGCCTTGGTGCTTAGCATGCTGGAAACGGTCCGTGATGAATCCAGTAAAGAAGAAGCCATACGCTTGGTGTTTGAGCCCAAAAGCAGTCGCATCGATAGACATGAATTCGCGGAAATGCTGTTAGCGCATACCAGCATGGAGGCTAATTACAGCATTAATTTAGTCTGTATTGACACGCAGGGGCGTCCCAAGCAAACTCCTTTGCGGGGCATGCTAGAAGATTGGTTAGATTTCAGGCGCGAAACAGTGCGTCGCCGCACGCAATTCCGTTTGGATAAAACCAATGAACGTATTCATGTGCTAGAAGGGCGCATGGTGGTATATCTGGATGTGGATGCGGTCATTCAGACCATTCGAGATGCCGATGCTCCCAAGGAAGCACTGATCGAACGCTTTGCGCTGAGCGAGCGCCAGGCCGAAGATATTTTAGAAATGCGTTTACGTCAGTTAGCTCGACTTGAGGGCATAAAAATCGAGCAAGAGCTGGAAAAGCAGCGCAAACAAAAAGAACAGTTAGAAAAAATATTGAATAGTCCCGCAACCTTTAAGCGGTTATTGATCCGAGAAATACAAAGTGATGCTAAAAAGTTTGAAGACCAGCGTCGCACACTCATCCAAGAAGCCGAGCAGGCTGTCCTTGAAACTCCTGTATTAGACGAGGCGGTCACCGTGATTATTTCTCAGCAGGGTTGGTTACGTCGCCGCCAAGGCCATGGGCATGATTTGGAAAGTACGCATTTCAAAAGTGGTGATGCTTTTTATGATGCGATAGAATGCCGTAGCGTTGATGACCTCATCGCTTTGGGCACAGATGGACGTTGTTATACGGTGTCTGTGCACGAGTTGCCCCCCGCCCGCGGAGATGGTCAGCCCATCACAGCGTATATTGACGTTGCAGCGGGTACCCAAATAGAGCATATGGTTATAGGCACTCAAGAGCAACGTTTTGTGTTGGGGGTGGAAAACGGTTATGGGTTTCTCGCACAGCAACCAGATATGTTGACGCGTCAGCGGGCAGGCAAGCAGTTCATGAATGTTCACGACAAAGAACAATTGCTCAAACCGTTGTATCTGCAGCCCGATGATACACGGCTGGCATTACTGACCGAGAAAGGGCGTTTCTTGGTGATCGAGCTAGACGAGCTACGCACCCTCAAAGGAGGGGGGCGCGGCACGATGTTAATAAGTCTGGATGCAGATGATCGACTTATTCAATGGGCTGGTGTGGGGCCTTTAGGAGTGCAAATCAGTGGTATTTATAGACGCCGAGACTATACTTGGGTCTTTAATGAAAAAGAGATCGAGCCTTATCTGGGACGGCGTGCCCGCAAAGGCAAGGTGCTGACCAGGAAAATTCGCAATCCCGAATTAACTCGGGTAAGCCCACCTGATGAAACAGGTTAAGTCGGTTTTGTACATGCTAGGCCCAGCGGTGCTTGGGGCGCCGCATTTGGGCTCAAATCTTAGTTTGAGTAGAGTAAATCATGAGTTTTAAAGTTCAGGTCGAGCCCCTGGGTTTGAGTTTTACAGTGCAGGAAGGCCAAAGCGTACTGGATGCCGCGCTCGAGGCCAAAATTCTTTTGCCTTATAGTTGCCGTGGTGGCAGTTGCTCGACGTGCATGGCCAAAGTAGTCTCGGGTGAGTTCGAGGCGGGTACCGCCCCCGAACAGATTCTGATGCCCGAAGAGCTCGAAGCCGGGTATAGCCTGATGTGCCAGGCACATCCTTGTAGTGATATGGTCATCGAATCGCCAATGGCATCGGTGATGTCTGATATAGAGGTGCGCAAACTGCCCTCACGTGTGTTGGGTATTACTCCCTTGATTGACGGCGTGATGCAAGTACAGCTGCAATTACCTGCGAGCCAATCAGTATTTTACTATCCCGGACAGTATCTTAATTTGCTCTTAAAAGGCGGGGCCGAGCGGAGTTATTCCATGGCTAACCCTCCCAACGCAGACAATACCGTTACTTTACATATTCGACATATGCCAGGTGGGCTTTTTACTGATCAGCTATTTGGTGCAACTGAGCCTGCATTAAAAGAACGCCAAGTGCTGCGTGTCGAGCTCCCTTTAGGCACATTTTACTTACGTGAAGACTCCGAGCGACCCATAGTGTTTCTGGCCAGCGGCACCGGCTTTGCCCCTATTAATGCAATGGTTGAGGCCATGATAGAAAAAGGCCTGGATCGGAAAATCCGTTTTTATTGGGGAGGACGTCGGCCCCAAGACCTCTATTTGGCCGATCGAGTTCAGCAGTGGGCCGAGCATTTTAGTGATTTTGAATACATCCCAGTGATCTCAGATGATCAATCAGAGGACACCTGGAGTGGTCGCACGGGTTTTGTGCATCATGCTGTGATGGAGGATCATCCTGACCTATCCGGCTGGGAGGTCTATGCTTGTGGTAACCCTCAGATGGTTGAGGGTGCACGCCGAGACTTCGTATACCACTGTCAGCTAGATGAAGAGGCTTATTTTTCTGATGCCTTTACCTCTGAGGCTGACAAAGTGGGCAGCTAACTCAATTTGCAAAGACGCAAAGGCAAAATATGAAAGTTGCCGTTATCGGAGCAGGAAGTGTTGGTGTAGCCACAGCTTGGTGGCTACACCAAGCGGGTTTCGAGGTTACAGTTATTGACAGGCAGTCACAGGTGGCTCAAGACAGCACGCGATTAGGGGGCGGGCTGATTTCTGTCGGTCAAGCGCGTCCTTGGGCGCGTCCTTCTGCTCCTTGGCAGCTGTTCACTGGGTTATTTCAAGATCATGCCCCCATCATGTTTCGCCCCCGAATTGATCCCCGACAGTGGTCATGGGGCGCCGCGTTTTTATGGCAGTGTTTACCAACTAAAACATATCACAACATCCTCAACATGGTTCGGCTGGCCGAATACAGTAAAAACCTCACGCATCAGCTGGGCAGCGACTTGGGAATAGAATTTCAGTATCGGCCCTGTGGTGTACTGAGTCTTTATAGACACCACAAGGATCTGGCCCAAGCCGAACACACTTTGGATAGATTGCGCGATTTGGGCATTGATCGACGTTTACTGACCCCCGCTGAGGTAATGGCCATAGAACCTACCTTGGAACACAGCGAAACGCCCATCATCGGAGGTGATTACACCAGCCAGGATGCGGTGGGAGATGCCTATCTTTTTACACATCAATTAGCACAACATGCACGCGATGCTGGCGTGCGTTTTTTGTACCAAACCACAGTCACGCGGTTGTTGTGTCAACACGGCGCTGTACAAGGATTAGAGGTCATTACCGCTGATGGTGATTACGAATCCTTGCATTTTGATCAGCACGTTATCGCCCTAGGCTCGGAATCTGGTTTATTATTACATCAGGCTGGCTTGCCTTATCATCTGTATCCGGTCAAAGGATATACGGCATTATTTGATTTGACCGATCTAGATCAGGCGCCCGAGGTAGGGGTATATGATCCTGCCCTAAGATTGAGTTTTGCCCGTTTAGGTAATCAATTGCGCGTGTCTGGTTTTGCCGAGCTTAGTGGTTTTAATCGCACGCTCAATGATTACAGATGTCAGTTGATAGTGGATCATGCCCGACGCCACTTTGGTGCGTGCATCGATCCCCAACAAGGACGGTTTTGGGCCGGACTACGATCGGCAACCCCTGCAAATGTTCCTTTAATTGGTCGCACAGCCATAAAAAATCTCTATGTCAATACAGGCCATAGTAATCTTGGTTGGACCATGAGTGTGGGCTCGGCAAAGCTGCTGGCAGATGTAATGGCGATGCAACCCCCCGAGCTGGATTTTCCTTATTTAAGATAAAGCATATGAAAAACTTACTCCGTAACCACCGCTGGCGTACTTCGTTAACAACAGCATTTTGCGCCGCTGCTATGGGCGTAGCTTCAACAGCTTGGGCAGCGACTGAGGTCCAAGTCTGGCACGCACTCAATGAATACAATGCTGATGTCTTTACAGACCTGGTCAAAAAATATAATCGCTCGCAGTCAGACGTCAAGGTGGTATTACAGGATTTTTACGATGTCAGTGCTTTAGACGAGGCGCTGGCCATGTTAGATGATGAGCAACGCCCTAATTTAATACAGTTGCCCGAGACTACCGGGATGGACGACGTTGCTACCCGTTCTTATATCCGCCCTATGTACCAGTTATTGGCCAATGCACCCATGCAAGAATCAACCTGGTTCTTGCCCAGTGAAAATAACTTTATGCATGACTCTAATGGCCGTTTGTTGGCTTTGCCCCTCATGGCCGAAATCCCCGTGATGTTCTACAACACCGATGCCTTTGAAAAAGCCAGTATCGATGGTGGCAAACCCAGTCGCGCTTGGAATGAATTGCAGGGACAATTAGTGCAGGTCGCAAATAACGCTACCCGTCGCTGTCCCATCACATCAGATCAGCCCGTTTCTATTAATTTAGAGAATCTGGCAGCCGTTAATAAACAGTTTTATCCAGGGGGCGCAGGACAGCAACAAGGGTTTAATTTTAATTCTCTTTATGTGCGTCATCTGTCAACGATGATTAGCTGGGTACGCAGCGAGATTATGACCCCTCCTGAGTTTAACGAAATTGCCACCCAACGCTTTGCCCAAGGAGAGTGTGGGACTTTGTTATCCAATTCGGGCAATTTGGGTTATTTCCTGGACCAAGGGGATTTGAGTTTTTCCTTGGCTGGGCTGCCTTATTATCCCCAGGTAGCTGAAAATCCAGGCAATCCATTTGTGACTGGTTCAGGACTATGGGCAACCAGTGGTCATGACACTGCACAGGACGAGGCTACCGCCTCTTTCATTACGTGGCTGGCTGAACCCAAGCAAGCAGCTAGCTGGCATGAGAAAACAGGCTTTCTGCCCTTAACTAAGCAAGCCTTTGAAAGTGTAGGTGATAAATACTACGCACCTATAGGTGAATGGAAAGAGATTGTTTCTGTTTATGGTCAGGCACCAGAAGCCACCACACGTGGTTTCAAAGTGAATAATTATCACTTGATTCGAGCCATGTTTAATCAAACCATCGAAGAGGCATTAAACGGTCAACAGACAGCAATTTCCGCCTTGGAAAGTGCTGCAAACCAAGCCAATCAATTGATGGCTCAGCGCTAAAAATAAACTTGAAAATAAAGCTTGATAACGTACAACACATAACACAAAACACTTAAGACTATCTGCTGCGGGGATCCTTTTAGCGCAGCGGAGTTTCCCAAATAGTTTTTCCACAGTAGCTCAGTCATGATTAAGCCTAGGCATTGTCCTGGGCTTTTTTTTTGGGATTTTCAATGAGAAAAACAGCGATTATGTGCATAACTCTGTTTGGGTTAAATGGTTGTGTGCCAGCCATACCTTCTTTAGAGCCGTCCTCAACGGTTTTGGCGGCAGGGGCCTTTGATTTCAAATGGCGTTTATCAGGTGAGCGAGCAATTGCACCAGTTCAAGTATTTAACAATCAGCAACAGGTGTGGCTGCAGTTTCTTCCTGAGCAGCATCTGCCCGCAATTTTTGCCTACCAAGAGGGTCAATATCATGCGCTGCAGTACCAACATTTCGACCCGTATGTAGTGATTGAAGGCCAATGGCGCGAATTGCTTTTTCAAGGGGGGCGTTTGCAGGCACATGCGCAGCATGATTCAGTACGGCTCGCAGGGGCGGGCCAACAATCTCAACAGGCGATGGCAGCTAAAACTGTAATGCCAGCGGCAATGTCTGTGACTCAGTCTGATCCCAAAAGTAATACTCAGTCCAAACCCACACCTTTAGAGATCTCGGATGAGAAGCCCTTAACTGCACAGACAGCGAAAAAGCAGCAGAAAAAAGCGGTAACAAATAAATCTGGCGAAATAAATTTGTCTGTCGATAAAAATCAACAGGTGACTGCAACTGCTGTGCAAAAAGAACGCATTAAAAAGTTCGCCATCGGCCCTGCTGATGAAACCATGCGTCAGGCTTTGCAACGCTGGGCCAAGCAGGTAGGTTGGCATTTTGGCGATGAGCATTGGGGGCCAGAGATGGATTATCCGATTATGAATACGGCCGAGTTCAATGCTTCATTTGAAAACGCCGTTGAGCAATTATTAGACAGCGTGCAACTCGGGGCGCAGCCATTGCGGGCCTGCTTTTACAGCAACCGCGTTTTACGCATTATTCCCGAATCCCAGTCTTGTTTACCTACTGGTCACGGGAGGGATAGCAACGGCACAGCGATTAAAAAGTCATGACTTGGATAAAGAGCGAGTAAATAGAGGAGAGCTGGATGGTGAGGGCAAGCTTTGCTCAGCTAAAGAGCACGTTACGACGCGGTTTAATGATTGGTGGGGTAGGTCTTTTCTTAACGGCGTGTGCATTTGATCAACAACTGAAAAAAGCTGATCAACGACACCGTCAAAGCAGTCAAGAGCAAGAGCAGCATCAGCTACGTTTCGAGCGCGCGATGCGCCTCAAGGGACAGAATAAATTAATACAGCATATCGATACGCCATGGGTGGTTGGTGCACCCATCCCTCTGGCAGAACATGTGGTGTTGCCTAGAGCTTTACAGAAAAAGGTTGATACACATCTGATGTTCAGTGATGGAGGGTTAACGCTCGAGCAGGTCGGGCAGCGAATTACTTTAGCAACGGGGATACCCGTGCGGATTCAGCCCGAGGCTTTGTTGCCATCAAAAGCGTTTTTACCGCGTGAATTTGATGGGGGTGGACTAATCCAAGGGGGAGAATCCAAGCAGCCCCTAATACATTTGCAAGGGCCTGCCAAGCCGTTGGCAAATACCTTGGATAGGATCAGTGCGCAATTAGACATTCATTGGCGTTACGAAAACCAGCAAATAGAGTTTTATAAAACGGTCACACGCTTTTTTAAGCTGCCTACTTTAGGTCTTGAAACCCAAACTTATGCCCAGCTCGGAAAACAAGAAAGTACAGCAGATCATGATTTTCAAAGTGCATCCGGGACTGAATTGCGCGGGCAAAATATGGATATCCTCATGGGCATGAAGGAAAAGCTGCGGGCCTTTATGACGCGTGCTGGCCAGATTGAAGTGCTCGCAGATGGCAGTGGCACGATTGTGGTTAAGGATGTGCCGCACGCTGTTGACCAAATGGCGCAGTTCATACAAGCAGAAAGCCGGGTGCTTAAACAGCGGGTTCGTCTGATCTTCGAGGAGCTCACTGTCAGCGCTCAAGAGGATGCCGAGCGCAGCATTGATTGGCAGCTACTCTTTGAGCGCGCTGCAATCAGTGCTGGGCTGAGCACAGCAGATAATCATAGCCCTGGTCAAAGTGAGGCGATGATTGGGATAAATAAAGGAGGCTTTGCTGGATCAGATGCCTTTGTGCGTGCGCTGGCCAAGCATACGCGTGTCGTGCGCCGCAATACAGTTCCTGTTTTTACGCTCAATAAGCGTCCTGTGACTCATGCACTGCGTACCACGTTTTCTTATATCGACAAGGTAGAAACAACCCCGCAATGGTTGGGAGGTGGCTACGAGGGCAGTGCAGTGAGTCTGAGTCAACGCGAGGAAACAGTAGGCACCTTATTGACAGTAGTACCTGATGTGCAAGAGGATGGTCAGATTTTATTGTCGGTTGCTTATGACAACACTGTGGCACAACCCCTTGAGACTTTGTCTGTTGGAACACCTCAACAAAACATGCAAATCCAACAAATCGCTATCGATGGTGCTGGAATGGTGCAACAGGTGTTATTACGCTCGGGGCAGCCTTTATTGATTTCGGGCTTTGAGCGCGACCAGCAGGATACCAGTCAGAGGAGGTTAAACCCCGGCGCGCCCTTGTTATTAGGGGGGCGAGACCATTATGCACAAGAACGCTTTCGCACTTTTGTCATCGTGACGGTGCAGGTCGAAGAAGGTTAGGGGGAGATATGTCCAGTTTTTTTACACAGCAAGGAAAAAGCAGGGGTGGGACATGATGCTGCAATTACCAGATGTGATTGATCAGCGAGAAGTGGTGTGGTCGTTTGGGCTGCGTTGGTATGCCCTGCTTGAGGCCAATGAACGTGCTCAGGCGCATCGTATTGTCAAAGAGATAGGTGCTCAGAGCTGGATCCTGACCGGGACACAGATTGGGTCTGTAGGGCTGAGCGATCAACGTATTCGACGCAAGGGGCAACCCGTTTATCTCGCCGCTGCAGCCTATTTTGCGCACATATATGCACGACAAAAAGCTGCAGCAATTATTCACTTACCAACCGGTGAGTTTTGGTTTGTGGCGGCACAGCAAGGGCGCGTTTTAGTTCGTGGTGATCACTGTTTTACTGATTTGGAGCAAGCGCAGGCTTTTATGGCTGCTGTGTTGACGGATAACCCCAAGCTGCATTGTTTACACCCGCACTCTGGATGTATGAGGTGGCAAGATTTACTCGCATTAACTGCACAAGCCGATTGGATGCAGCAAGTATCGCTGCGCGCCCGACGACGGATTAATCTACGTTGGTGCGCGGGAGCCTTGCTGATTGGGGTAGCGCTAGTGGTGTACTACCTGTGGGTTGGGTGGGCAGCTACACGCACTGTGTCTGCCGCTGATTTTAAATTAGATCCCACCCCTGACCCTTTACAACCTGTATTGGACTTGCACCCCCAGGCGGTATTACAGCCTGTGTTGGAGTTTTTATATGAATTGCCTATTCAGGCAATGGGCTGGTCTTTGCAGCAAGCCGAGTGTCAATTAGTGCCCGAGCATCTAGCCTGGCAATGCGCAGCGCAATATCAACAGGGCTCTGGTGCGATAGACGTTGAGGGTTTTTTGATCTCTCAGCAATGGCAAACTCAGGCACAAATGGTGGATCTCAGTACCTTTCGGATTGATTTTCCTGCGGTGCAGCTGGAAACACAACACTGGGTCGACCCACTATCCGTGACGTTACTGCAATTTCTAGGATACCTGCACAAGCAACAAGTTGCTTTTTCTGAGCTTATTTATCAACACCGACAGCAATCACTTGAGGCTTGGCAAGGGCGCACACGGTTACATCTTCAAGGGCCTTTGCGGTCAGTACATTTGTTATATCAGGCGCCGGTGCACATTCAATGGCACCAGATCACATTGCACGTGCAACCGCAGGTGCAGTTGGGGTTAAAAAACAGTCGATTGAACGTTGTGTTAGAGGGGGCAGTGGATGATGCGCGACTACATTAAGTATTGGTTTATTGGGGGCGGATTATGGGGCGCTGTGGGGCTCTCGGCTTGTGCGCTGGCAGGGGGTGTGAATGATGTACTCGCTGATTGGGAACATACACAACAAGCTGTGCATGAATTGATGCATCAAGAGACTGAAAAACTTTTGCAGCAAAGGCGGCAGCGATCTTTTGAGCGCTCTCAGTCTGCGTCTGAACAGGGGGCTCAATTGAGCTCAGCGCAAACTACGGAGCAGTGTCTATTTGATTGTTTACATGATACTGAGCTGTTGTCTCTGTACGGTGTCGGAACAGATGTTTATGTGCAGTTGCGCCACGATGGGCAGACCTATTTATTTGTCCCTGGACAGCACCAACCCTTAGGCCATGTTGACGATTCGATAGAGCTGACGCTCGATCAAATCTCTGGGCGTTGTGTAAAGCTGCAAATAGCTGAAAAAGAAATACAGCAATGCCTGCTGCCCGTTCAACATTAGTTTTATTGTGATGAGGAGCACAAATGCGTAATGAATATCAGCGATTTTCCGGATGGTGGCGGGGTCGCAAACGAAATCCGTCGGTATTTCACGGACCTTCAGAAATTACCAACTATGGAAATACTTTAAATGCAGACGCCCTGGGAGAAACACGACATTGTGACAACCTAGAGCAAATCAAAGCCCTAAAACCCGCGCTGCGTTATGGCCTCCAAAAGCAGCTTAGACTCAATGACCAATTATTGCGCGATGTATTGCCTGTAATGTGTGCCGACGGACAGGTTGTATTGTTGGTTACAGACGGAGCTATTCATGGTGATGCCGTCCGTGGCTTGAGTCAAAAATTGCTTGAGCAAGGCTATACATTTGGTCAATATGCTTACTTGATTGTTGATGTGGCAGTTTTGTTGGCTGTACGCCGAACCTTACCGACCCAAGAGGGTGATTATGCAAGAGGCGGTATTGAGGTGGATTCCAGCACACGCAGTGAGGCCGAGTTGTATGCCATGTTTGTCGAGTTGGTGCGTTGGGGCGTTCATAATGAGGCCAGTGACCTGCATATTAATTTATATTTGGATGCCACCTTTTCTCCAGTGTATTACACCGTCGCCGGGCGCTATGTACAGCCATCAGTATTCAAGTCAATGCAGACCGACTTGTTACGTGACATGCTGGCCGTTGCCTGGATGGGTGTTCAAGGAGGGAACGCGCCTGTTTTCGATGTGTATCAAGAACAACAAGGGCGACTTGAATGCAATATTGGTGAGCAGGTCGTACGTCTGCGCTGGGCTTCACTGGCAGCCGTAGATGGGCCGAGTGTCTGTTTGCGGATTTTGGGGCAAGAGCAGACCGCAGCTTATGATTTGAGCGATTTGGGCTATTTCCCTGAACAGCAGCGTTTGTTATTAGAGGCCGCTTTGAGCGAGCGTGGGGCTATTGTTTTCTCAGGCTCTGTGGGCTCAGGGAAATCTACAGCATTGGCCACATTGGTGCGTCATTTACCTGCATGGCGCAAGGTGATTACGTTAGAAGATCCAGTTGAATATCGCATTCCCAGAGCGATTCAGGTGTCGTTGGCGCGCGAATTAGATGAGGATACGCACCAACATTTTGCTGCCAAATTACGCGCCTTGAAGCGTTCAGCAATGACTGACGTTTTGTTAGGTGAAATCAGGGATTCTGAGACCGCTCAGGCATTTACCGATTTAGCGACCTCAGGGGTGCGGGTGTTCACGACGGTTCACGCTGCACGCGCACGACTGGTACCACAACGTCTCAGCTCTAGTTTTATTGGTGTCGATCCTCAGCTTTTACAGACCCCTGGAGTATTGCGTTTATTAGTTCACCAAGAGTTATTACCCCAGTTGTGTCAGCACTGTGCTCTGTCGGTGCAAGACCTGGATGATTACCCCAGTGGTGTGCCGGTCGCATTATATCAATTCCGCACTTTTTCACGTTGGCGTAGGCAGCTGCAGTACCTATGGGGCAAAGATTTTGAACGTTTAAAAGCACGCAATCCCGTTGGTTGCGATGCTTGTGCAGCCTGGAGCGCACGTGGGCTTGCCGGATTTAACGGCCGCACAGTGGTGGCTGAGCTTTGGCAACCGCACTATGCGGCAGCCCAGCAGCCCTGTATTTATTCAACTGCTTGGCACAAACTGCAGCAAGGAATACTCGATCCTTTTGAGGTAGAGCACTGTTTTGGGCTTTTTGATTCCCCCCATTGGCACAAGTTGCAGCAACAGTTCGCGGCCAAAGAGCAAAAATCTGCACGCATGATGTCATTGCCTAAGTTAATGACGGGGGGAGCTTGATGCGAAAACGGTGGCAGCTTTTTTGGTGGCAATGTCGTTTCCGCCGCTATAGGGTTGAGTACTTGCGCTATTTGGCAGCCTTACTCACTAATTATTCAGCTCAACTCACTTTTAAGGGCATTTTTAAAAAGGAGCAACAGCGCTATGGGCGTCATCATGTGCGCGGTCGACTAGCAGCTCTTTGGTTGCAACGTTTGAACCAACATGGGGGTGATTTGGCTATTGCGTGGCGGGGTAGTTTTTCGCCTGAGTTACTGCAAGTAATTCGCGTTTGTCAGCATTATGGCTCTCGCAGCTTGACGCAGGCCCTGCAGTTTTTAGCGCATCAACAAGAGGTTTTACGACGTCTGCGACGACAAAATCAGGCCGTTTTGTGGCCAGCTTTTTTGGCAATTGCGGTACTTTTTGGTGCTCTGGTGTTAATTCCCTTATTTACCGTTCCTGAGCTACGTCGTGCCTTTTCTTATGTGCCCCCAGAATATTACGGGCCAGCGACTCGGGCTTTATTTGCTACTGCTGAGTGGCTTTTACGTTTTGGATGGATGATTCCATTATTTGCATTGGGTGCCATTATTGCGGTGTCAATTAGCTTTAGTCGCTATGTGGGGGTAGGACGTTTATATATGGATCGTTTAGAGCCGTGGAAAAGCTATCGGTTAATGGGTGCGTATAACTTATTACAGACTTTAGGTATTTTGCTTTCCTTGGATCATGTGCATTTACCTTTAGAGTCGGCAATCCATCGTCTGGCAGATACCTCAATTCCCTGGCTTAGATTACGACTTATGCAGATTCAAAAACGAATTATCCAGGGGCACACAGGGGCCAGTAGCTTTGCGACTGGTTTACTTGACAAAGAGGATTTGTGGTTTTTAGCGGATATGGCCGATGGGCAAAGTCTGGAGCACGCTTGTATGGTGACTGCGCAGCGTTTGGCGGAGCGGATAGAAGAACGTTTAAATCGCATTGTAATTGTGGCGCGTTGGGTTGTACTGCTCATTGGTGTGGCTATTTTATTGGCTTTGCTTTTTTGGCACTACCGCGCTTTTGAAGAGCTGCGGCAGGGACTAATGAATATGTTTGTCTAGTAATAAAAAAGGAGGGGTTATGAGTGATTTGAGTCTGGATTCAAAGGTGCAATCAAGCCGTGCACACGCAGCACAAATAATACACAAGCACCGGGCTCAGCAAGGCTTATCGCTGATAGAGATTTCTGTGGTGACCGTAATAATTTTGTTGCTGGCGGTGTTAGCAGTTCCAGCTATTCAAGGGTATTTGGTTGAAAACCGCGTACCTAAAGTGGGAGAGGCTTTAGCACATTATGTGTTACGACAACATTTGAATGCCTCGGTACATGGCGCTAATCAATACGCTGGCATGAATATTCAGCACTTTTCACGCCAAAATCAGGATAAGGCTGTTTTTAATATCCAGGGTCAGGGCGGACAAACGGTAGTAAACCATGGGTTAGGTAAGGACGGAGAATTACTGGTGAACGAGCTTGATGGAGGGCGGGCTTTAGAGTTGCAATTGACTGGGGTTCATCATGCCGCATGTCCAGCACTGGCTACAGTGCTGCATCAGGTTGCGGATGAAATACATATCGGTGCTGTAGGAGGTTTGGTAGAGGTCAAAAGTGGGCAACGTACCTACAACGCTTTTCACGCGCAGCAACAATGTGAAGATGGTGAGGTGAACACCTTTAGGTTTGTTATTCGTTAGGGTGTTTAGCCATGAAAGATTGTGTCTTTGTGTCTCGTCGCTTGCAGCGTGGGAGCGTGTTGCTGGAATACATGCTGGTCATGACTTTGGCGTTACTAGCTACAGTTTGGGCGGTAGGTGCTTGGGCGGATAAAAAAGCCGAGTTACGCATCGCATCCACTGCAGTGTGGATGCAGGCCCTGCAACAAGCGGTAGAGCGTTATATAGAAGATTATGGGCCTGAACTGAACAAGGCCGAGCCGTATTCCTTGGTGGTTTTGGCTGACCATTGGGTGGTTGATTGGCAACAGCCTACTTTAGATGAGCTGCGGCAGTTAGGCTTATTAAGTCCTGCATTTACTCACTTTGCTAATCCACCGGCCCGCATCTGGGTATTCCCACAAGAGCCTTGCATGCGCGAGCCTTGTTTTTTACATGCATTGATTGTGGTAAATGAGCCTTTGCAAAAAGATTCAGGGGTGGCTGATGCGCAAGCCTTGGACCTATGGCGCGAGGCTACTGATGGCAGTGGTCTGACCGTGCAGGCGCCCTATGAGCAATGGTTGGCGAGCCCTCATTTTCGATGGCCTAATCAGTTTGCTCGGCAGGGTTCCCTGCCCGAGGGGAGCATTGCATTAGCCGTCCATGGGGAACAACTATGGCAGCGTTATTTACGCGTCCGTGATGAGCGCGACCCACAATTTCAAAACCATATGACGGTGCAAGGGCAGGTGCATAGCAAAACAGCTGTGCGTAGTGATGGATATATTGCTATGGGCCTGGAAGCTGAGAGTGGCCAAACATGTAGTCAAGTAGGGGCCATTGCCCATGATGCTCATTTACCCTCATTACTGCTTTGCCGTGAAGGTCAATGGCAGCAGGCCATGACACGTGACGGGGGCTATTTTATTTCTAATCAATATGGGCATTGCAGTCATCCAACCTTGGGGAATACAGCCAATCCAATTACAGGTGCCTGCGGCTGCACACCGGGTTATATGCCCACCATTATTGCTGTATTTGAGGATGGGCAAAACAATTACTATCGCAGTCACCTTTGTCGGCCTGCATTGGAAAACTATTAAGAACGTATAAAGGTTGGTATTATGAATGTTTGCATTTTGTAATTGGGACTGGCTAGTTTCAAAGACGGGGATATTTCATCCCTTTTTTGTTCCGAGATATAATTAGGCATCTTTATTTTTACAGCGCAGCAATTCATGAAGACATCCGAGATTCGTCAAAAGTTTTTATCCTTTTTCGAAGAGCGTGGCCATCAACCGGTGCCCTCTTCTTCGTTAGTACCAGCCAATGATCCTACTTTGTTGTTTACCAACGCAGGGATGGTGCAGTTTAAGGACGTATTTACCGGGCAAGAGCAGCGTCCCTATGTACGGGCCGTTTCATCCCAGCGTTGTGTGCGTGCAGGGGGCAAGCACAACGACTTGGAAAATGTGGGCTATACAGCACGACATCACACTTTTTTCGAGATGCTGGGCAACTTTAGCTTTGGTGATTATTTCAAACAGGATGCGATTCATTATGCTTGGGAGCTTTTGACACAGGTTTTTGGGTTGCCCCAAGAGCGTCTTTGGGTCACTGTCTATGCCGAGGATGACGAGGCTTATGACATTTGGAACAAAGAGATCGGGGTCCCCCATGAGCGTATTATTCGTATTGGTGATGAGCCCGGGCAGCGTTATGTATCGGACAACTTCTGGCAAATGGCAGATACCGGTCCTTGTGGGCCATGCTCCGAGGTGTTTTATGACCACGGCCCCGAGGTCTGGGGCGGCCCACCAGGATCCGAGGATGAAGACGGTGATCGCTTTATAGAGGTCTGGAATTTGGTATTCATGCAGTACGAGCGTGCTGCCGATGGCAGCATGACTCCGCTGCCCAAGCCTTGCGTGGATACAGGTATGGGGCTGGAACGCATGGCTGCTGTTCTACAGGGGATGCGATCTAACTACGAGATCGATATTTTTCAGGCCTTGATTCGCGCTGCAGCTCGCGAAACAGGTGCAACTGATCTTCAGGACAATTCTCTCAAAGTCATTGCCGATCATATTCGGGCTTGTGCCTTTCTTATCGTTGACGGGGTTATTCCAGGGAACGAAGGACGTGGGTACGTGCTGCGTCGAATCATTCGCCGTGCTTTGCGTCATGGCCACAAGCTAGGCCAAAATCAGCCATTTTTCCATCGCTTGGTGGGTGCACTCACTGAACAGATGGGGGATGCTTATCCCGAGCTAACTAACCAGCAAGAACGTATCGAACAAGTCCTCCGCCAAGAAGAAGAGCGTTTTATAGAAACACTTGAGCATGGCATGCGTATTCTGAATGAGGCATTGGCACAGCTTAAGGCTGGGGACACCCTGGATGGCCAAACACTATTTACCCTTTACGATACTTATGGGTTTCCGGTTGATTTAACTGCGGATATTTGCCGAGAACGTAACGTACAGGTTGATTTTGAGGGCTTTGACCGGGCTATGGAGCAACAGCGCCAGCGTGCACGCGCAGCAGGCCGGTTTCAGGCTTCCCAAGGGCTTAGTTACGATGGCGTACATACTGCCTTCAAAGGTTATGAGCATTTAGCTGTTGATGACACAGTCGTGCAGGCTATTTATGTGGATGGTACTTCAGTAGATGCTATCCAAGCAGGCCAAGAGGCTGTTGTTGTTTTAGATGCGACCCCTTTTTACGCCGAAGCCGGGGGGCAGGTAGGGGATGTAGGTGTATTGCGTGATGATGCGGCAGTGTTTGTTGTCGGTGATACGCAAAGTATTTCTAGTCAGGTGATTGGACATCATGGCACGCTCAAACAAGGCGCGCTCCAGGTCGGTGATAAACTGAGTGCTCAAGTGGATTACTTGCATCGCGAGGCGACCATTCGTAATCACTCTGCCACACATTTAATGCACAAAGCGCTTAAAGAGGTTCTGGGTGAGCACGTACAACAACGTGGGTCGTTGGTCGATGCAGAGAAAACGCGTTTTGATTTTGTTCATGATTCGCCCCTCACTGCCGAGCAAATTGCTGCGATCGAAAATATCGTTAACAACGAAATACTTGCTAACGAGCCTGTACAGGCCCAGCTAATGAGTTTTGACCAGGCTGTAGAGTCTGGTGCTGTCGCCTTATTTGGCGAGAAATACGATGATGAAGTGCGTGTTTTGGATATTGGAACCTCGCGCGAGTTATGCGGAGGTACACACGTACGCGCCACAGGTGATATCGGCTTATTTAAAATAGTGTCCGAGGGTGGTGTTGCTGCGGGCATCCGTCGGGTCGAGGCTTTGACGGGGATGAATGCGGTGCATTGGGCACAGCAAACCGAGCAACAGCTACATGCCGCGAGCGGGCAGCTGAAAACCACACCTGATAAAATTGCCGACCGCATCGGTCAACTACAATCTCAGGTACGTACATTAGAGCGCGAACAAAGTCGTCTCAAAGATCAGTTGGCAACTGCCGCGGGTCAGGACTTGGCTTCACAGGCTCAAACTATGGACAATGGGATAAAGGTTCTGGCAGCTGAGCTACCAGGTGCCGATCCCAAAGGGTTGCGCAGCACTGCCGATCAACTTAAAAACAAGCTAGGCACTGCGGTCATTGTGTTAGCTACAACCCATAATGACAAAGTCAATATAGTTGCTGGGGTGACCAAAGACCTCACTCAGCAGGTCAAAGCGGGCGAATTAGTAGCCATGGTTGCGCAACAGGTGGACGGCAAAGGGGGTGGGCGCCCTGATATGGCTATGGGGGGTGGGGCAAACCCTGCTGGGTTAGCACAGGCGTTAGACAGTGTGCTGGCCTGGGTACAAAACAAGGTGGATTCATGAGTACCGAGCAAGAATTACAGTTTGAATTAGATATTGATACTTCGGGTCTCAAGTGCCCGCTGCCTATTCTCAAGGCAAAAAAAGCATTAGCAGATATCCAAAGTGGTGATGTCCTCAAGGTCATTACCACCGATCCGCATGCTGAAGAAGATTTTCAGGCCTTTGCCGCACAAGCCAAACACGAGTTACTGGCGCAGCAGCATTTCGATGCAAACGAGGTCAAAAGCATTGCGCATTATCTGAAAAAACGCTAACTCACTGGCATCAGCGGGATTTTTGCTGTTGTTCTGTGGTAAATAATCTAAAATATTTTCCGCTTTTCCATTCTAGGTGGTAGAATGGTTGGCTTTACGTATTTTCATAACCAATATAAAAGGGATTATCAATGGTGGTAATTCGCCTAGCCCGTAGTGGCTCTAAAAAGCGCCCATTTTATACATTTGTGGCAGCTGATTCTAAAGTGCGACGCGATGGTCGCTTTATCGAGCGTTTGGGTTTTTATAACCCCGTAGGTGCAGAGGGTCAGGAAAACCTACGCATCGAGCTTGATCGTATTCAATACTGGGTAGACAATGGCGCTCAGGTATCACCGACTGTCCGTCGCCTGGTAAAAGAGTATCGCAAGCAAGTTGAAACTGCTGTTTAATCTGATTGACTTATGACGGTCGATCAGTCACCTTTCGGTGGCCAGGTGCCACACGATTTGGTTGAGCTTGGTCACGTAATGTCTGCTTTCGGTGTGCGCGGCTGGCTCAAGATCCGCCCGTATACAGATGGCTTTGACACGTTGGTGCAGGCCAAGCAATGGTGGTTAAAGGCGCCCGATTCAGTCCTCGCGCAGGGCGCAGCTACCTTCATTTCACTTTCCATCGCGCAAGCCCGTCCCCATAGTAATACTGTGATCGCCTTGCCCGAAGGCTTTCATGACAGAGACCAAGCCGAATTATTGCGCGGTCATACTGTCTGGGTGCCTCGTGGCCAATTTGATTCTTTACCTGATGATGAGTTTTACTGGGTCGATTTATTAGGCTGTCGCGTCTACAGCACCCAAACTTCGCCATCTGTATTATTAGGCGAGGTTAGTCACGTCTTTGATAATGGTGCCCACGCCGTGTTAGTCATTGATCAGGGCGTACTTGATAAAGACGGCTCATTCGTGCCCTCACGCAACAAAAGAAATCGCATTCAACAAAGTATGGTGCCTTTTGTAAAAGCCCATGTGTTACAAGTTGACCTTGACGCTAAATCCATTTTGACTAATTGGCCTACTGCTCTTTAGTTGATCCATAGAACAACCCAATAGCCTTCACCTGTGCTTGCCATGCGCTTTGATGTCATCAGCCTTTTTCCGCAAATGTTTTCAGCGGTGACACAGCTGGGGGTCACTGGGCGTGCCCATGAAAAAGGTTTGTGGCAGTTTTCTTGTTGGAACCCACGTGATTACACTACGGATACGCACCGAACGGTAGATGATCGCCCCTACGGAGGCGGCCCGGGAATGGTGATGCTGGCTGAGCCCCTAGAAAAGGCGCTGACAGATGCTTTAATAGCACGTCGTTCTGGGCAAGTTCAAACGCCGCACTCACATCAGCAACCCCCTCAGACTCAATCAAGACAGGCGCAGTCTTCTCAGGCTTCAATAATTCAAAAGCAAACAACTCGGGCACAATTACAGCTAACAACCACAGCCTCTGCAAATAGCGAGCTGCCCGTGGTCTTGCTTAGCCCAGCGGGGCGGCCCTTTACCCAAAGTGTTGCCCAGCAGTGGGCAGAAGGTGGGGGTGCAGTGCTTATTTGTGGTCGGTATGAGGGCATTGATCAGCGTTTCATAGACACACACATTACCCACGAATATTCGCTGGGAGATTTCGTCATGTCTGGCGGTGAGTTTGCTGCTTTAGCCATGATAGATACCACTGTCCGCTTGCTTCCCGGAGTGCTTAATCACGAGCATTCAGCATTAGCAGATTCTTTTCATGAGGGTTTAGACGGGTTGTTGGACAGTCCGCATTACACGCGTCCCGAGGTCGACGCACAACAACGAGCCGTCCCCGCTGTGTTGCGTTCCGGAGATCATCAGGCAATTGCGCGTTGGCGGCGCCAGCAGTCTTTATTACTGTCATCCATGCGTCGCCCCGATCTCATAGTTGCAGCGCGCCAAAAGGGGTTGCTTGGTGATGACGATGAGCGCTTTTTGGCATTATTACAAGAGCAGGGCGCCAGAACGCTTCTGGAATTGTTGCGGGATGCGCCGATAAGCCTGCCTCGCCGTGGACGACGCTGATTGCTGATGGAATAAAAAAGGCAACCCTTGATATAGGTTGCCTTTTTTGAGCATGCTAGCCAGCCTTATGCTTGTAGTCGAGCGATTTGTGCGAGTAGTGTCTGTTTGGTTTCTGTAAAGTTGCTCAGACGATCGCGCTCTTGTTGTACAACATGTTCGGGCGCTTTTTCTACAAAGTTTTTGTTTTGCAGCTTGCCCTCGGCACGCTGTATTTCGCCGTTGAGTCTGTCGAGCTCTTTATTAAGGCGCTTTATTTCTGCATCAATATCAATCTCTACATGCAGCATTAATGATGTATTACCCACAGCTTGGGTAGGTGCCCCCATGTTATCGGGCAGGCTATCCAGTATTTGAACCTCACTGAGTCGGGCCAAAGCTGTCAGGTAGTTTTGGTTGGCTGCTACCCGTTGGGCATCGCCTTGAGCTAATAGGGGAACACGCTCAGCTGGGGATAAATTCATTTCGCCTCGCAGCGTGCGAATAGCATCTACGTAGGCTTTGAGCATAGAGATTTCGCGTTCAGCTGGCTCATCAATGAGCGCTTCATTGACTTCGGGGTACGTCTGAATACTGATGCTGGTTTCCTCGTCAGCATCGCGAGTGCCTGCCAATACGGCCACTTTTTGCCAGAGCTCTTCCGTGATAAAGGGGATTAATGGATGGGCCAGGCGCAGGATCTCTTCTAGTACGCGTAGGAGGGTTTGACGAGTGGCCAATTGTTGTGCTTCATCCCCCTGTTGTATTTGGACTTTGGCAATCTCTAGATACCAATCACAGTATTCGTCCCAGACAAAGTGATAAATACCGTTGGCGATATTGTCAAAGCGATACTCACGAAAGCCACGTGCTACCTGCTGCTTGAGGCGTTGCAAAGCACTCAGGATCCAACGATCTGCGTTGGATAAAGTTGATAGAGCAGCCTCGCCATGTTGCATGGGAGCTGCTTGCTCGGTATTCATGAGCACAAAGCGGGTGGCATTCCAGAGTTTATTGCAAAAGTTTCGATAGCCCTCGCAGCGTTTTAGGTCAAAATTAATATTACGACCCAATGTGGCGTAGGCAGCCATAGTAAAGCGCAGAGCGTCTGTACCATAGTCGGTAAAGCCTTCAGGGTAGTCTTTGCGGGTACGTGCAGCAATCTGGTCTGCCAGGCTTGGATTCATCAAGCCTGTGGTACGACTTTTGATGAGGTTTTCTAAATCAATACCCTCGATGACATGGACAGGGTCCAGGGTGTTGCCCTGTGATTTGCTCATCTTTTTGCCTTCCATGTCACAGATCAGGCCGTGGACATAGACGGTTTCAAAGGGGACTTTGCCCGTCATGTGCATGCTCATCATGATCATGCGTGCGACCCAGAAAAAGATAATATCGAAGCCCGTCACCAAAACACTCGATGGTAGGTATTTTTTGAGATCCGGGGTTGTCTCGGGCCAGCCCATGGTGGTAAAGGGTACCAAGGCAGAGGAAAACCAGGTGTCTAGTACATCTTCATCGCGAGTCAGAGGGCCTTGGATGCCTTGGGCACGTGCACGTTCCAAGGCCTCGGACTCGTTGCGAGCAACGATGATCTCTCCGGACTCACTGTACCAAGCGGGGATTTGGTGGCCCCACCATAATTGTCTAGAGATACACCAGTCTTGGATATCGTTTAGCCAGTTGTTATAGGTAGTGGTCCAGTTTTCGGGGACAAAGCGTACCTGTTTGTTGGCCACGACTTCGAGGGCAATTTCGGTAATGCTCTTGCCCGGATGCAGGCTATTTTCGGGCGCAGGCTCGCTCATGGCGACAAACCACTGGTCGGTCAGCATGGGTTCGATAACGGTTTTAGTGCGATCGCCGCGCGGTACCATGAGGGTATGTGCTTTGACCTCGACCAGAGCGTCACAGGCTTTGAGGTCTTGGACCACCTGTTTGCGCGCATCAAAGCGATCTAGTCCTTGATAGGTTGCTGGGGCATTTTCATTGATGCGTGCATCTAACGTGAGAACGTTAATGAGCTCTAAACCATGGCGCTGACCAACTGCGTAGTCATTAAAATCATGTGCTGGTGTGACTTTGACAGCCCCGGTGCCAAATTCCGGATCCACATAATCATCAGCAATAATGGGGATCTCACGTCCGACCAAGGGCAGAATAACGGTTTCGCCGATAAGATCGCGATAACGTTCATCCTCAGGGTGGACCATTACCGCGACATCGCCCAGCATCGTTTCAGGGCGTGTGGTGGCGATGATTAAATGGGTTATATCTCCACGAGGCGTTTTTAAGGGATAACGAATAGTCCAAAGGTGACCGCTTTCTTCTTCGCTGACTACTTCGAGGTCGGATACTGCTGTGCCGAGTACGGGATCCCAGTTGACTAAGCGCTTGCCGCGATAAATTAAGCCTTGATCATAAAGACGCACAAATGCCTCGATGACACCTTGGGACATTTTATCGTCCATGGTGAAGTATTCGCGTGACCAATCGGCCGAGGCCCCCAAGCGCCGGAACTGCTCAGAAATGGCATTGCCAGATTTCTCTTTCCAAGCCCAGACTTTTTCCACAAAGGTTTCACGACCTAAGTCATGACGAGAAACATTTTCCGCATCTAGTTGGCGTTCAACCACGATTTGGGTGGCAATACCCGCATGGTCTGTGCCTGGGATGAGAGCGGTATCAAAGCCTTTCATGCGGTGATATCGGGTCAGCCCATCCATAATGGTTTGGTTAAAGGCGTGTCCCATGTGCAAAGTCCCCGTCACATTAGGCGGCGGAAACTGTACCACAAATGGCTTTGGGTTATTTTCTTGATCAAGCGCGTCCTGGCTAGGGGGGGTGGCATGGACCCCACCATCAAAATAACCGGCCTGTGCCCATTTGGGGTACCAGCGGTTTTCGATTTCATGGGGGTTGAAGCTTTTGGCTAATTGTTCCAGATAAGATTCAGAGGTTGATTTGGTCATTATGTTGCGAATACGTAGCAAAATTGCAATAAAAAGAACACCCCCGTCGGGGCGTTGCACATTTTAATAGATGATACAGCAGGTTGTCATGGGCGTGTTAAAATGGTGGGCGCGCAAGCTACGGTTTACACCCATCTAGCTTGCGTGAGAACATTGCTTTTCACTTTGTTATATCAAATATAGGAATATACATGGCAATTGAACGCACCCTTTCTATTATCAAACCAGATGCCGTCGGCAAAAATGTCATTGGTAAAATCATTGGTCGTTTCGAAGAGGCTGGCCTAAAAGTTGCAGCTGCTCGTATGGTGCATCTCTCACGCCAAGAAGCTGAGGGTTTTTATGCAGTCCACAAAGAGCGTCCATTTTTTAACGATTTGGTCGAGTTCATGATTTCCGGTCCTGTTTTCGTGCAGGTACTCGAGGGGGAAAACGCGATTGCCAAAAACCGCGAGCTGATGGGTGCTACCAACCCCAAAGAAGCCGATTCGGGCACGATTCGTGCAGATTTTGCCGAGAGTATCGATGCCAATGCGGTGCATGGTTCTGATGCTCCTGAAACGGCTGCCGAAGAAATTGCATTTTTCTTCCCTTCCAGTCAAGTTTATAGCCGCTAAGATATAAACACTGGCCCGCGTGTCTGGTACCCGGGTCAGTTTATTTCTTTGTAGCCTTTCAAGCGCCTATCGCGCAAAGTTAGATATTTATGACCTCCACAAACTCTCACATCAATATATTAGGACTTGATCGACAACAACTCGAGAATCAGGTTGCCCAGTGGGGTAATCGCCCTTTTCGGGCCCGCCAACTCATGCGATGGATCCATCAGCGTGGTATGGCTGATTTTAGCCAGATGACTGATCTCGCGCGCGTTTTCCGCGAGCAATTGGTCGAGCAGGCCAGCATCGAGGCGTTGACGCCCTCCCAAGAGCAGGCCTCCGAGGACGGCACTATCAAGTGGTTATTCGATGTGGGCAGCAATAACTCAATCGAGACTGTCTTCATTCCTGAAGATGACCGCGGGACTTTATGTATCTCTAGCCAGGCAGGCTGTACCGTGGGCTGCCCCTTTTGCTCTACGGGGCATCAGGGCTTTAACCGTAACCTGACAGCTGCTGAAATCATTGGCCAGTTGTGGTTTGCCGAGCACACACTGCAGCGCCAGCCTGATGCTACCCGTGTGCACAAGGATCAAGCAGATGCTTCTAGTGTTCCTGCTCGTGTCGTCAGCAATGTCGTCATGATGGGAATGGGCGAGCCCTTACTGAATTATGATGCCGTCGTGACCGCACTACGACTCATGCTCGATGATCATGCTTATGGGTTGTCGCGTCGCCGCGTGACAGTATCCACCTCAGGGGTGGTGCCCATGATTGACAGGCTGGCTCAGGATTGTCCTGTGGCGCTTGCCGTATCATTGCATGCACCGAATGATGATTTACGTGATCGCTTGGTTCCGTTAAACAAAAAGCATCCCTTGCACGAGCTGCTCGATGCTTGCAATCGTTATTTAGAGCATGCGCCGCGTGACTTTATTACTTTTGAGTACGTTATGCTGGCGGGCATTAATGATCAGCCCGAGCATGCAGAGCAGTTGCTGGATATCGCCAAACAGGTGCGGTGCAAATTTAACCTCATTCCTTATAATCCGTTTCCAGGCACTCAGTTACGTTGCTCAGATCAAAAAACGATCAAAAGTTTTGCACAGCGCTTGACAGACGGGGGTGCGGTGACTACCGTCAGAAAAACTCGGGGCGATGATATCGCGGCTGCCTGTGGACAATTAGCCGGCGACATCCAAGATCGCACCCGTATTCACGAGCGCATGCCCAAGCTCAAGAAAATACTCATTCATCCTCAACGGGCTTAATACCGCTTTGTGCGGTATTATTTTATCTTTCAAATACAGGTCTTATTATGGGCACACGCACCACCGACCAAGAGCAGATGATCGAAAACAACGCTGAAATGAGTTTGGGTCCTTATTTAAAGCAGTTGCGCGAAGCGCAGGGCCATACTCCCGAGCAAGTCAGCATGCGCATCAAGTACTCTGTTCAACAAATACAGGCTTTAGAGCAAGAGCGCTGGGAAGATCTACCTACCGGTGCGCCTGTTCGCTGGTTGGTGCGTAGTTACGGTCGTTTTCTAAATGTCGAGGATGACGCCATCCAATCGATGCTGGATTCCGCTTTTCCTGAATCGATTCGTGCTGATATGAGCGACGAGCACAAAATGCGATGGCAAGCTGATGATATGTCCCTGTATGTCGAGCCAGGTCAAAAAACTTGGGTATGGTGGCTGATAGCTATAGTCCTGTTGGTCATTATTGTTTTTTATGCCATTGATCAAGGATGGATTCCTGAATCGTGGCTTGTTTTTGATTGGTTAAAAGCCCTTCGCCAGTAGCCTTATGAGTCAAAATTTCAATTTTCAAACGCCTGCCATGAGTGTAGGCCCCGCAAAACGCAAATCTACGCAGGCAGTGCCTGTGCGTTGGCAAGATAATACCGTTACGGTTGGAGGTGATGCCCCGGTGGTGGTGCAGTCGATGACCAACACGGATACGGCGGATGCGATCGCTACAGCCATTCAAATCAAAAGTTTGGCCCAGGCAGGCTCCGAGTTGGTGCGCATTACGGTCAACAGCCCAGATGCTGCCAAAGAGGTTATCCATATTCGCAATCAGCTTGACAAAATGGGCGTCAATGTTCCTTTGGTGGGCGATTTTCACTATAACGGGCATCGGTTGCTGACCCAGTTTCCTGAATGCGCACAAGCGCTTTCCAAATATAGGATTAATCCCGGCAACGTCGGGGCGGGCCAGCGGGGTAAGGATAATTTCGCACAAATGATTGAGGTGGCTTGCCAGTATGACAAACCTATTCGTATTGGGGTTAATTGGGGCAGTCTGGATCAGGGGCTAATGGCACAAATGATGGACAAAAATGCCCAGCAAAGCACGCCTTGGCCCGCCCAGGCGGTCATGCGCGAGGCTTTAGTACTATCAGCACTGAATAGTGCGGCACGTGCCCATGAGCTGGGGTTGCCCGAGCATCGCATTGTGCTTTCTTGCAAGGTCAGCCAGGTACAAGATTTAATTGCGGTGTATCAAAGCCTGTCTTCGCGTTGTGATTATCCATTACATTTGGGGCTTACCGAGGCCGGTATGGGCAGTAAGGGCATTGTGGCCTCTACCGCTGCCTTGTCTGTGTTGCTTCAACAAGGCATTGGCGATACCATACGTATTTCCCTGACTCCCGAACCCGGTGGTGAGCGCACCAAAGAAGTACAAGTCGCCCAAGAAATTTTGCAAACGATGGGGCTGCGTGCATTTACACCTATGGTTGTGGCGTGCCCAGGTTGCGGGCGTACTAGTAGCACTGTTTTTCAAGAGCTTGCCCAAGAGGTCGAGTCCTACCTGCGTGAACAAATGCCCATCTGGCGTAATCAATATCCTGGTGTAGAAAATATGCAGGTCGCTGTTATGGGGTGTGTTGTTAATGGGCCAGGTGAAAGCAAGCATGCAGATATTGGGATTAGTTTGCCTGGCACTGGCGAGGTTCCTTCAGCGCCTGTTTATGTTGATGGAGAGCGCACCGTAACGCTAAAAGGCGAGACCATCGCCCAAGAGTTCAAACAAATCGTACACGATTACGTCCAACAGCGTTACGCCTAGGGGTGCTCTGACAGGTTGTTTTTAATTAGCGTGCGCCCTGGGCCCAGCCGGGTCTAGGGCGTTTTTCATAGTAAGTAGTAGGCATTGGTTTATGACGCAACCATTTAAAAAACTTCGCGGTTTGACCGGGATGCATGATGTTCTCCCTGACCAAAGTGCTCAGTGGGAGCAACTCGAGGAAATCGTTCGCGAGTGGTTAGCCAGTTATGGCTATAGAAATATGCGTACCCCTATTTTGGAATACACGCAGCTGTTTGCACGGGGCATTGGTGAGGTCACAGACATCGTGGAAAAAGAGATGTACTCTTTCACTGATAGCCTCAACGGTGATCAACTCACCATGCGTCCCGAGTTCACAGCAGGGGTGGTTCGTTCAGCGATTGAGCACAACTTGCTCTATGAGCGTCCTCAACGCATTTACAGTATTGGTCCGGTGTTCCGCCACGAAAGGCCTCAGCGAGGGCGATACCGACAATTTCACCAAATCGACGTTGAGGCTCTGGGCTTTCCCGGCCCTGATGTGGATGCCGAAATGATCATTATGCTCGGGCGGTTATGGCAGCGTTTGGGTTTGACAGACGTACGCCTCGAGATCAATTCCTTGGGCCAAAGCCATGAACGGGCAGCGCATCGTAAAGCCTTGATCGAGTATTTGGAAAAGCACCAAGATATCCTGGATGACGAGGCCAAACGGCGCATGTACACCAATCCGTTGCGGGTCTTGGATACTAAAAATCCCGAATTACAGGAGATGGCAAATGCCGCTCCGAGCTTATTTGGTTTCTTAGGTGAAGAATCGTTAGCGCATTATGAGGGGGTCTGCCAACGCTTGGATGCGATGGGAATCGAGTACACGCTTAATCCGCGTATGGTGCGGGGGCTGGATTATTATAATCTGACTGTTTTTGAGTGGGTTACAGATAGACTAGGTGCACAGGGCACAGTTTGTGGCGGTGGACGTTATGACGGTTTATTTGAGCTTTTAGGGGGTAAGCCGACGCCTGGAATTGGCTTTGCCATCGGCGTGGAACGCTTGCTCGAGCTCGTCCAGCAACAAGAAATCCTGTCAGAGACGTCAGAATGTGATATTTATATGGTGTACCAAAATGACGCTGGGCAGCAGCAAGCCATGGTTTTGGCCGAGCAAATACGTGATGTTGGATTGCGCGTGGTTGTGCACGCCGGACCCAAGAGCATGCGCGCTCAGTTTAGACGCGCTGACAATAGCGGGGCTTTGGCCGCCGTAATTTTAGGTCAAAGCGAACTCGAAACACAGCAGGCCAGCGTAAAATGGTTACGCGCCCCGGTGCTTACTGATGAGCAAACCCAACAAGAGCAAGTGGATTTCGCGCAATGTGCGCAGTTTTTGAAGTCAAGGATTGGCGATTAATATGGCATACGACTTAGAAGAACAGGAAAAGCTAGACGCCCTGAAAGATTGGTGGGATAAAAATGGCACACTGATTGTGGCCATCGTGGTGCTTATCGCGGCGTCTATTCTGGGATGGCGTGGTTGGCAATGGTACGAGCGCTACCAGGCGCAACAGGCTATGGGTTACTTTGAGGCTCTTGAAAGTGCAGCACATCAGCCCTTGGATGATGAGGACGGGCTGGCACGCTTAGAGGCAGCCAGTAAAGTACTGCGCGATGATTACGCTAAATCAGCCTATACCAGCCGCGGTGTTTTAGTTGCTGCCACTGCCCTGTATGAGCGTGGTGCTGCGGATCAGGCAAAAGACCAACTGCAATGGTTGATTAAGACCGATCATGATTCGGTTGCGACTGGTGTCGCACGCTTGAGATTAGCGGCTATTTTGCTCGAAGAGGGGGACTATGCCGAGGGCTTAAAGCTACTTTCCAAAGAGGCCCCAGGCTTCGAGGCTCTGTATGCTGATCGACGTGGTGATTTATATTACGCCCAAGGCGATACAGACCAAGCCAAAGAACAGTGGGATGCTGCTTTGTCCGGCCTGCAAGGACAGTCCGCTGCGACCATGGTTCGTCTTAAACTTGATGCACTAAACAAGGAATAATTATGAACCGCCTGACACGCATCTATCGTAGTGCACAGCGCTCACTAATAATCGGGGCTGTATTGGCCTTAAGCGCTTGTTCCATGTTTTCCAGCAAGGACCCTCGCTTTGAACCAGCCCCTTTAGCTGAATACGAGGCACGTATGCCCGCTTCGGTGCGTTGGTCAGCAGCTATTGGTTCTGGATCAGGTTTTGGTTTTATTCCTTTTGTTCAAGGGCGTGATGTCTATACAGCCAGCGCCTCTGGGCAGGTTAGCCGTGTTGATCTTTCTTCAGGCAGTGTTAAATGGGCAACCAACGTTGGAAAGCGCTTATCAGCCGGTGTGGGCACTGATGGGCAGGTAGTGGCTGTTGCAGCGCCCGATGGAACTGTGATTGCTTTGGACGCACAGGGCCAAGAACTTTGGCAGGCCAAGGCCAGCAGTGAGGTCAATGTACCTCCTGTCGTGGGCGATGGCGTAGTTGTTGTGCGCAGTAGTGACTATCGCGTTCAGGCCTTTGATGCTCATACGGGGGATTCACTATGGAATATACAGCGACCAGGCCCTGCGCTGGCCCTCAAGACCACCATGCAAATGCTCATCGTCGATGGCATGGTGGTGACTGGGATGCCCAATGGTCGTGTGTTATTGATTGATGCCGCAACGGGTGCTCTGCAATGGGAGGGGATTGTTTCCCAGTCCTATGGCGCCACAGATTTAGAGCGTATCAGTGATGTGGTAGGGGCTCCTGAGTTTATAGGCCCACTCATGTGTGCAGCCTCTTATCAGGGTCGCATAGTTTGTTTTGACATGGCAAACCAAGCGCAGCCTGTATGGGCCGAGGATTTCTCAACCGCACGTGGGATAGGCGCCAACAATCAAATGATTTATGCTGCTAATAACCGCGATAAAGTAATTGCCCTTGGGGTTGAAGATGGAAACATTGTTTGGGAGCAAGACGCACTGCGAAATCGCCGTCTAACTGCGCCTGCTGTGCACAGTAATATAGTTGCGGTGGGTGACTACGAAGGCTATATCCATTTCTTGGCTCCCCACGATGGGCGTCAAATGGCGCGCATACGTGCAGGCTCAAAACCTATTACTTCGCAGCCTGTTGCTGTAGATGGGGGCGTACTGGTGCAAACAGATGGTGGTCAACTCGTCTTTATCGGGGTTTAAGTGACTCAAGAGAAACAACCTTTATTTAAGCCAGTCATCGCCATAGTTGGGCGTGCCAATGTTGGCAAGTCAACCTTGTTTAATCGTTTGACACGCTCGCGCCAAGCTTTGGTGGCAGATTTTCCTGGCTTGACCCGTGATCGCCACTATGGCGAGGGGCGCGGTGCTTCGCGCCCCTATTTGGTCGTTGATACGGGTGGGTTTGAGCCCATCGTTAAAGACGGCATCAAAAAAGAAATGGCCGACCAGACCGAACAGGCCATTAGCGAAGCTGATGTAGTGATCTTCTTAGTGGATGTACGAGATGGTTTGCATGCTTTGGATTTTCATATTGCAGATCGTCTACGTCGCACAGGCCAGATAGTGCTTTTGGCCGTAAACAAGGCTGAGGGCATGCGTGATACCGCAGCCGGGGTTGATTTTTATGAGTTGGGTTTGGGTGAGCCTCACCTTATATCATCCGCGCATGGTGATGGTGTGGCCGATTTGATTGAAAGAGCCCTGGATCGAATTTACGATCAGCACGTCGCACAATTCCCTGAGGTAGCGCACACCAAAGAAGATACGACCTCAGACGAGCCCGAACATCGGGTGCGTCTCGCGGTAGTGGGCCGCCCCAATGTGGGCAAGTCTACATTCATCAATCAGATCATTGGTGAAGAGCGTTTGGTCGCTTTTAATGAGCCAGGGACGACACGCGATGCTATTGAAATTGAATTTAATTACAAAGGAGTGCCTTATACCTTTGTCGATACAGCGGGTATCCGGCGTCGCGGGCGGGTAACCGAGGCCATCGAGAAATTCTCTGTCATTAAAACCTTGCAGGCCATCGAGGCGGCCAATGTCGTATTATTGATTTTAGATGCGCAGGCCGAAATTTCGGAACAAGACGCAAATATTGCTGGCTTTATTGTGGAATCAGGCCGTGCGTTGGTAGTAGCCATTAATAAATGGGATGGTCTGGATGATTACACCCGTGAATGGGTACTGCGTGATTACCGGCGAAAACTCAGGTTTTTAGATTTTGCACGTATGCATACTATCTCTGCCCAAGAAAGGCATGGGTTAGCAGCTGTCATGCGTTCCGTGCGCGCGGCACACCAGGCTGCTTTTACAAAGATGTCTACCCCAGTATTGACGCGTATTATCCACCAGGCAGTCGAGCAACAGCCACCTCCGCGCCGTGGTCATTCTCGTCCCAAGCTGCGTTACGCTCATCAAGGGGGGCAAAACCCACCTGTCGTTGTGATCCATGGGACCGCCTTGAACGAAGTGCCCGAATCCTATCGGCGTTACATCGAGGGGCAAATAAGAAATGCCTTTAAATTAGAAGGCACCCCTTTACGTATAGAGTTTCGCACTGCCCATAATCCTTATGCCCGAGAGAAATAAAATGAGTCAGTTTTGGAGTGATCATGTTCATGATTTAGAACCGTATGTGCCCGGTGAGCAACCAAAGGAAAACATACTCATCAAGCTGAACACCAACGAGCACGCTTATGGTCCTTCGCCGCGCGCTTTAGAGGCAATACAAATAGAAACTACGGGTGATCTACGCTTGTATCCAGCCCCCGGCTCTGATGTTTTGGTGCGTGCCATAGCATCAACTCAGGGTGTTGCTACCGAGCAGGTATTTGTAGGGAATAGTTCAGATGAGGTTTTGGCGCACATCTTTAATGGGCTGTTACGTCGTGCTGATAAGCCATTGTGGTTACCTGATATTACCTATAGCTTTTATAAAACGTATTGTCGATTTTATGATATTGAACCGCACTATATAGCGCTAAATCAAAAATTTGAAATTGATCCAGCTGATTATGATCAAGCTCAACAAAATGGAGCAGGGGGGATTATTTTTGCTAATCCTAATGCGCCCACAGGTCATTATCTAGGGTTAGAGGCCATCAAGCAGATTTTGCGGGCAAATCCAAAGGTCCCCGTTGTTGTCGACGAGGCTTACATTGATTTTGGGGGTGCATCAGCAGCGGCATTATTAACTGATCATCCAAATTTGATCGTCACACGTACATTTTCCAAAGGATATGCTTTGGCGGGTTTGCGTGTTGGTTATGCGTTGGCTAGCCAGGAAATAGTTAACGGCTTACAGCGCGTCAAGGATAGCTTTAATTCCTATCCTCTGGATCGTTTGGCGCAAGTGGGCGCCGCAGCAGCCATCACCGACACTGATTATTATCAAAAGACAAATCAACAAGTCATCGATAATAGGGAGTATTTGAATCGAGAGCTAGAGAAATTAAACTACGCAGTATTGCCTTCAAAGGCTAATTTTTTATTTGCTCGCCCCTTGGACCAAGAGGCCAAGACAGTGTTTTTAGCGTTACGCAAGCAGGGAATCCTAGTGCGTTATTTTGAGCAACCTCGCATTGATCAATACTTACGCATTACAGTCGGCACGCGCGAACAATGTGAGGCTTTGGTTAAGGCATTGCAAAAAGTCACTATTTGATCATGGAACCATGCAGTAAAGGGGTGGTCAATGTTATAGTAAGATTTGTATCCGCCCACAGGGAATCCTGCGCGGTAACCGTTTAAACCCCATTCGTTTTATTTTAATAACAACATAATTGGAGCCTAGCCAATGAGCAATAAAGGGCAAGTACTACAAGACCCATTTTTAAACGCCCTACGCAAGGAACACATTCCCGTTTCAATTTACCTTGTGAATGGTATTAAATTACAAGGGCAAATTGAATCTTTCGATCAATATGTCGTGTTGTTGCGCAATACAGTGACACAAATGGTGTATAAGCACGCCATTTCTACCGTTGTGCCAGCACGTCCCGTGTCTCTGAAAAAAGAAGACGGCGCTGAATAAAGCGCGCATTTGAATCAGGACCGCACGCTCATCATTTTGGGGGTGCGGGCTTGTAAAGAGATTGTCCATGAGGGCACTTGTTGTTAGTGTTGACCTGAATAACCCTGATTATGCTGCGCATGCTGAGGAATTCCTGATGCTTGCCAGAGGGGCCGGCGCCCGGGTATGCGATGTCATTCAAGTACGACGGCGTAGACCTGACCCGGCTCATTATGTGGGTAAAGGAAAGCTCGAGGAAATAATCAGTGGCGTCCATACGCATAATGTAGATATTATCCTTTTTGATCAGCCACTGAGTCCCGCTCAGCAACGTAATATCGAACAGGCTACCAATAAGAGGGTAGTCGATAGAGTTGCATTGATACTGGATATTTTTGCCCTTCGAGCACAAAGCCACGAAGGAAAATTGCAGGTTGAATTGGCGCAATTACAACACCTGTCTACAAGGCTGACCGGGCGATGGTCTCACTTAGAACGGCAACAGGGCGGGATTGGTACACGTGGTCCTGGGGAATCACAGCTCGAGTTAGACCGCAGGATGATCGGTAGACGCGTAAAAACGTTGCGTCAACGTTTGGAAAAATTAGGCCGACAACGCACCACACAGCGTCGTGCACGTATGCGCGGCGATGTGTTTAATGTATCATTAGTAGGTTACACAAATGCGGGCAAGTCGACCTTATTCAATGCGCTGACTCGTGCTGGTGCGTATGCAGCAGATCAACTATTTGCTACGCTCGACACGACCTCCAGGCGCATTTGGATTCACGAGGTCGGGCATGTCGTGTTGTCAGATACGGTCGGGTTTATCCGTGACCTGCCACCGACATTGATTGCAGCTTTTAAAGCGACCCTCGAGGAAACCGTCCATGCCGACTTGTTGCTTCATGTGGTCGATGCTGCTAGCCCGCAGCGTGACGAGCAGATCCTAGAGGTCAATAAAGTGCTTGATGATATCGGTGCCGGTGAGGTACCACGGATTTTGGTCTATAACAAAATCGACCAGACTAACTTCAATCCACGGATAGAGCGAGATGATCATGGTATCATTTCGCGGGTCTTTGTCAGTTCGATTGAGCGTACGGGGTTAGAAGACCTGCGTGACGCAATCGTTGAAGCAAGTAAAGTATCGGAAAATAATGCGATTCATATCAAGAATTTTTAACCTCAACGATCCAGGTTGGGGCCGCAACGGGGATAAAAAGGACGACGCTAATCGACCTCCAAATCAGCCGCAGGGCAACCAAGAAGGGCCGCCTGACTTGGATGAGGTGTGGCGCGATTTTAATCGCCGTTTGTCTTCTCTTTTTGGCAACAAGAAAAATAAACCACCGCGCCCGCCAGCGGGGGGTGGTGGACGACCTCGATTACCCAAGGGCTCTCCCAAGATTTTTCTTGCCTTACTCATCGCTATTGTGGGTCTGTGGATGGCCAGTGGCTTTATAGTGGTCCAAGAGGGACAGGTCGCTGTGGTAACGCGCTTTGGTCAATATGTACGCACCCTGAATCCTGGTTTGCAATGGCATTGGCCGACTCCTATCGAGGCTAGTCAGACCGTAAATATTGCGCAGTTGCGTACTTTTGAAATTGGTTTCCGTGGCTCGTCCCGTAACAAGGTGCTCACAGAATCGCTGATGTTGACTGCTGATGAAAGTATCGTTGACGTACAGTTTGTCGTGCAGTATCGCTTGTTGCAGACCGGTGCACCTGATTATTTGTTTAATACCAGTGACCCAGATGAGTCTGTACGCCAAGCCGTCGAAACTGCAATGCGCGAGATCGTCGGTAAAAAGCCCATGGATTTTGTGCTGTATTCCGGACGTACCGAGGTAGCCTCCGAGGTACAAGAGCTCGCTCAGTCTATTCTGAATCGCTATAAAACAGGCATTCAGATCAGTACTGTCGCTATTCAAAACGTTCAACCGCCCGAGCAGGTGCTGGCCGCGTTTGACGATGCCGTCAAGGCAGGACAAGACCGCGAACGCCAAATCAACGAGGGGAATGCCTATGCAAACAAGGTGTTACCCGAGGCCTTTGGTCAGGTGGCGCGGATGATTCAGGATGCCGAGGGGTACAAAGCGCGTGTTATTGGTAGTGCCAAGGGTGACGCCTCACGCTTTACCAGCGTATTGGGCGAATACACTAAGTCGCCTGATGTGATGCGTGACAGACTCTATCTGGATACCTTCGAGAACATCATGAAGCAGACCAGCAAGGTACTGGTGGATGTGGACGGTGGCAATAACATGCTTTACCTACCACTCGACCAGATAACTAAAGCGGCAAGCTCTGGCAGTCGCTCGGGTTCAGCCGAGAGTCGCCATGCCGCGGGTAGCGCTGCAGCGAATGATGGGTCCTCATCTGACTCATCTGGCTCTTCGCAAAGCTCCAGCAGTAGCAGCTCAGATTCAGGCCGCAACGCCTCTTCGAGCGCTAATTCGTCGGATAGCTCGCTGATGAACCCATATTCGCCATATTCGCGCTAGGAGAACAATAGTATGCAACGATTTTTACCCGTTCTCATTGTGGTGGCTATCGTATTAGCCATCCTGTCTACTTGTGTGTTTATCGTGCGAGAACGTGACGCCGCTCTGGTATTTGCACTCGGTGAAGTCAAAGAAACTATTACTGAACCAGGTCTGTATTTCAAATTGCCGCCTCCATTCCAGAATGTAGTGCTGCTTGATAAACGCCTGCAAACTATCGAAGCAAACGATCCTGAACGAATTCAAACAGCTGAAAAGAAAAACTTATTGATTGATTCTTATGTCAAGTGGCGCATTTCAGACCCACGTCAGTTTTATGTCACCTTTGGTGCCACTGACCGTGGTGCTGTTGAACGCCTTTCAGCACAAATTCGTGATGCTTTGAACGCTGCCGTTAACGTGCGCACTGTTAAAGAGGTGGTTTCTGATCAGCGTGATCAAATCATGCTCGAGGTACGTGAATCTGTTGAAGAGCGTGCTAAACCATTAGGTGTTGATGTGGTAGACGTGCGTTTACGTCGTATTGATTTTGCGCCTGAGATTTCTGAATCGGTCTACCGTCGTATGGAAGCCGAGCGTAAACAAGAGGCTAACCGCTTGCGTGCTACAGGTGCTGCTGAAAGTGAACGGATTCGTGCCGAGGCCGATCGTGAGCGCGAAGAGTTGCTCGCCGAGGCCTTCTCTGAAGCAGAAAGTGTTCGTGGTGATGGGGATGCAGAGGCCGCTGCAATTTATGCCGAGGCCTTTAGCGAGAATCCCGAGTTCTACCGCTTTTACCGCAGCCTAGATGCTTATGAGTCCGCTTTTGATTCAGAGTCAGACGTATTAGTAGTAGGCCCTGATTCAGAGTTCTTCCGCTACTGGAAGCAAACCGATGGTAAAGCAGGCGATCTACCCTTAACGCCTCTGCCTGTAGACTCCGAGCAGAGTAACGAAGCACAAACTTCGACAGACTGAGACGTTTTAATAAACAAACGCCCAAAGTAGGGCAAAATTTTATATAATCACAGCTTTGTGTTTGCTTGGCGACTTGGCGGGCCGCTACCCCAAGTCGCCTTTTGCTGTGTTAGCTTAAAGAAATACAAGGCTAGCGGAAAGGCTTTTTGCATGTCTAATTGGTTATTACCAGAGCATTTGGCAGATGTATTGCCCGCTGAGGCACGCCACCAAGAGGAATTGCGTCGGTCATTGCTGGATCTATATCGCAGCTATGGCTTTGAGCTGGTGGCTCCGCCACTGGCCGAGTACCTCGAGTCGTTACAGGCCATCTCGGGCAGTCCCTTAAATTTGCGCACAAACAAACTCATCGACCAATTATCGGGTCGTACCATGGGGGTGCGTGCGGACATGACGCCACAGGTAGCACGCATCGATGCTCATTTACTTAACCGCCCCGGGGTCACGCGTTTATGCTACTGTGGATCGGTGCTGCATGCCCGTCCCGAGAGCTTACTCGCACAGCGTGAGCGGCTGCAAATAGGTGCCGAGATATACGGCTACGCTGGTGTCGAGGCCGATATTGAGATTATCCGACTGGCCCTGGCCAGTGTGGCCAGGGCTGGGGTAAAAAACTCACGGTTGGATCTTAATTTACCGGCGGTAGGCTATGCTTTACTAAAGCAGGATCCTATATTGCATCGCCATGCCCAGTATGTGCTCGATCTGCTTAGTGCCAAGGACAATCCCGGGCTACGGGCATTAACAGAAACCTTTCCAGAGGCCGATGCATCTGTAGTACAGCAGTTACTCAGCCTGACTGAGTTGTACGGTCAGGCACTGCCAACACTGAAAAAGGCTCGCCAGCAATTGCCCCAGCTGCCTGAAATAGCACACGCATTTGCACAGCTCAAAGAGCTGATCGTTGCATTTTCTGCCCACCATCTTACGTTGGATTTGGCAGATATGGGCAGTAGTTATGGTTATCACACTGGGGTAGTGTTCTGTGTGTATGCCCACGGTTGGCACAATGCGATCGTGCGTGGAGGTCGTTATGACGGCATCGGCAAGCTTTACGGCCGCGATCGGCCCGCTACCGGTTTTAGTTTGGATCTCCGTGTTTTAGCAGCGACAGCTGGTGCGGCCACACAAATTCAAGCGATCCGTGCCCCTTGGGGTACCGATCCTCAATTGTTGGCTGTCATAGACGAATTACGTAACCAGGGTGAAGTGGTATTGCAGTGTTTGCCTGATGAAACCCCGAGCTCGGACGAGTTCGTGATTCAGCACCAGATCGTTAGATCTGGCGATCAGTGGGTGGTCAAACCTGTGTCAACAGCATCACCTACTGATTCATAACAAAGGATTAACCCAGGCCGAGGTAGTAGAGGCCGTTTCTGAGCGTTTGTAACATGAGCAAAAATATTGTCATCATAGGTACCCAATGGGGTGACGAAGGTAAAGGAAAGATAGTTGACTGGTTGGCCGAGTCCGCCAAGGGCGTCGTACGCTTTCAGGGTGGACATAATGCAGGTCACACATTGTGGATTAATGGTCAGAAAACTGTTTTACGCCTTATTCCCTCGGGCATTATGCATCCGCATGTCACTTGCTACATTGGTAACGGGGTGGTGCTGTCTCCAGATGCACTTTTGGCCGAGATTACTGAGCTCGAGGAGGGCGGCGTTAATGTACGCGAACGGCTGCAAATATCTTCGGCATGTCCACTGATTTTGCCCTACCATGTCGCAATCGATCAGGCTCGTGAAGCCAAGCGTGCGGGCGACAAGATTGGTACTACTGGACGCGGCATTGGCCCTGCTTATGAGGACAAGGTGGCGCGTCGCGCATTGCGTGTTCAAGATCTCTTTGATTTGCCCACCTTCGAGGAAAAACTCAAAGATGTGTTGGATTATCACAACTTTGTGCTGACTCGTTATCTCAATGCGCAGGCGGTTGATGGCGCCGAGATCATGGAAAAGGCAGCTGTCTACGCAGAAGCTTTGGAGCCCATGGTGTCTGATGTAAGCCACCAGCTTTTTAATGCCAGCAAAAAGGGGGATAAACTCCTCTTTGAAGGCGCCCAAGGGGCACTGCTAGACATTGATCATGGCACCTATCCATTTGTAACCAGCAGCAATTGCTTGGCTGGCGCAGCCAGCGCCGGTTCCGGAGTTGGTCCTGAACAGTTAAACTACGTGTTGGGTATTGCCAAGTGTTATATCACACGTGTAGGGGCGGGCCCTTTCCCAACTGAATTAAACAATGACACGGGCCGCCGTCTGGCCGAGGTAGGTAAAGAATTCGGCTCTGTGACAGGCCGCCCGCGTCGCTGTGGTTGGTTTGATGCCGCTGCCATGAAGCGTTCAGTGATGCTAAATGGTATTTCGGGTCTGTGCATGACCAAACTGGATGTTCTGGATGGGCTGGATGTATTGCAAATTGGGGTAGGCTACCGTTACAAGGGTAAATTCCTTGATGTCTTGCCTTACGGAGCGCAGGCAGTGGCCGAGGCAGAGCCCGTACTCGAAGAGCTTCCCGGTTGGTCAGAATCCACTGTGGGTGTGACCGAGTACGATAAGCTGCCCGTTAATGCGCGTCGCTATCTAGAGCGCATCGCCGAGCTTTGTGACGTCCCCATTGATATGGTTTCGACAGGTCCTGACCGCAATGAGACCATCGTTTTGCGCGACCCTTTTAGCGCTTGATGAGTGTCAATCAGGCAAACACTGATTATCTACCCAAAATGGGGTAATATATTTTTCCTTTAGAGATGTTTAATACGCAAAGGAAACGGAAATGAGTGTGCCCCCTAGTACTGAAACTGATCTATGGATTAGTTGGTCAAAATATCACGAGTTGATTGAACAGCTCGCGCTAAAGATCCACAAGTCGGGGTGGAAGTTCGATAAAATTGTTTGCCTAGCGCGCGGCGGGATGCGCGTGGGGGATGTCATATCGCGCATCTATGATGTTCCGCTGGGGATTCTAGCGACCAGTAGCTACCGCGAGGCAGCGGGCACCGTCCAGGGGCAGCTGGATATTGCCCAGTACATTACGATCACACGCGGCACATTAGATGGGAACGTATTGCTGGTGGATGATATGGTAGATACTGGCCTGACATTCGGGGGAGTGCGTGATCACTTGCGTGAACAGTTTCCCGATATCCAAGAGCTGCGTACTGCGGTTGTGTGGTGGAAAGGGCACTCTAAATTTGAACCCGATTACTACATCGAGCACCTGCCAACTAATCCTTGGATCCATCAGCCTTTCGAAGACTATGACACCCTGCGGCCGCACCAATTAGAGGCTTGGTTACGCAAAGGCCACCGAGAAGTGTAGTGGGTGCCTTTTGACGCATCCTTTTTAGGCGTGGTAAAATGTTTGATTCACCAAATTATATGGGTTTGGCCTTCAATTATTTGGCCTATTAAGCCGATTGAGAATGGGACCAGACCTGATTAGATTAACCCAAGATAAAGTAGAGCATATATGACAGTTGTTAGAGTTAAAGAAAACGAACCTTTCGAGGTAGCGATGCGCCGCTTTAAGCGCACCGTCGAGAAGACCGGTTTGTTGACCGAGTTGCGCTCACGCGAATTCTATGAAAAGCCCACTGCTGAGCGCAAACGCAAGCGCGCCGCTGCGGTCAAGCGCCACTACAAACGCTTGCGTAGTCAACAGTTGCCTCCACGCCTATATTGATACCAGAAACCTTTGTCCAAGAGCTGCTTGCCCGGGTAGATATCGCTGACGTTGTTGGTCGGCACGTATCGTTACGTAAGCGGGGGGCAAATCTGGTGGGCTTGTGTCCTTTCCATGGGGAAAAGACACCTTCTTTTACAGTCAGTCCCACCAAGCAGTTCTATCACTGCTTTGGTTGTGGGGTGAGTGGCAACGCCATTAGTTTTTACATACAATTCCTGGGGGTGAGTTTTCCAGAGGCGGTGCGCACCTTGGCCCAAGAAGTGGGGCTGCAGGTGCCCCAGTCGCCCAAAAGTCCAGAGCAAAGGCGTATAGAAAAAGAACGGCAAAAAGTCCGCACTCTGCACGAGCATTTTCTGCACCAGGCACAACAGTTTTATCAAAGCCAATTACGGCAATCGTTACCTGCACTCAATTACTTCCGCCAGCGCGGAATAAAAACCGAAACCATTCAAAAGTTTGACTTGGGCTGGGCCCCTGATGAGTGGCAAGCTTTGTCTCGCGTGTTTGATAATTATCAGCGAGCAGAGTTGTTAGAAACCGGTTTAATTGCCGAGGGCAAAGAGGGCCGTCGTTATGATCGTTTTCGTGGGCGGATAATTTTCCCGATTCGTAATCACCGTGGAATCACGGTGGGTTTTGGCGGTCGTCTCATTGCCGAGGGCGAACCCAAATATCTCAACTCACCAGAGACTGAGCTTTTTTCCAAAAGTGACGAACTCTATGGGATTTGGGAATCCCGTCAAGGGATACACCAAGAAGGTTATGCCTTGGTCGTTGAGGGTTACATGGACGTGGTGGCATTGTCTCAATTGGGAATGCACAATGCTGTTGCCACACTGGGTACAGCCACTACCGACCAGCACTTGCGGCGACTCACTCGCTTTACCAATAAGATAGTTTTTTGTTTTGATGCCGACCGCGCAGGCCAGCAAGCAGCTTGGCGTGCATTAGAACACGCGCTAGAGTTGGTACGCGATGATTTGGCTTTGCATTTTATGTTTTTGCCCCAAGGGCATGACCCGGATTCCTATGCTCGTGAGTACGGCATAACTGCATTTCGGGAATATGCCGAGCAGGCGCAGGTGTTTTCAGAGTTCTTTTTACAAGAATGGACTCGTCGGCATGATTTGAATTTAGTTGAAGGGCGCTCTGCTTGTGTGCATGAGGCAATACCTTATTTAGCCAAGCTCGAGCCTAATAATTATGGCAAGCAACTATGCCAGGCTTTTGCCCAGCAAGTACGTTTGACCATTGAAGAGCTGGAGCAGCAAATTGAGCAATATCGCGAGCGCCAACAAGCCAGCCGATATTCTCGTGAAGCAAATGCACAGCCGGCAGGCCAAACTCGAGGTGCTGTGTCGGGGCGTAGTGCAAATCAGATGTCATCAAATACATCGAGGGGGCGTTCCGAGGATGAATCATCGGCCACCCACAGGTCAGTGCGGCATCGCCAATATACTGCGCGACAGGTGGTACCGCTGGCAAAAAGGTTATTGCATTTATTAGTAGCCTATCCTGAGCTGGCGAGTGAACTGGATGCCGAACAACTTGAAATTATTGTGCAAAGCCCCCATTTAATATATGTGCAAGAACTAATCTCACTAATTAATGACACAGGGTGTGCACATGGTGGTGCCTTATTACAAGCCGCGGATCCTAACAGTGAGCTCGGCATGAAGTTACAACAGGTTACTCATGAGGCCAACCAAGACGAGCCCTTACCCGATCCACGTGCCGAGTGGGCAGATGCTTTGAAAAGAGTAGAGATTGATTGCATCAAAGCAGAACAACTCGAATTATTAGCTAGAGGGATTCATGAAAGCCAGACAAGACAAAGGTATCAGTTTTTGACCCGCCGATTGGCTGAACTGACTACTGCATCATCTATTTAACTAAAGTAAACTACACAGAGTATTTGTATCAGTAATGGCACTAAGGTCCAAAAAGCCTTTTACAATGAAGGCATTTGGCAAAGTATGAAATGCATAGGCACTGGTCGTTAGATTAGCGCTAGCCCTTTTGAATAGGGAAAATACAGTATTTTTACTAACACAACCTACATAAGTACTTTCGCCCTTAGTCTTACTTGTTACGTTTCCGAATTTAACTGTCCTGCATAACATATCTATGGATATGTCAAGCGTCAATGGAATCCAATATGACACAATCGACTGGTAAACCAACTACGACTCAACGTGCACCAACCATCGCTTATGCTCAGGCTTCTGGCGACAAAAGCACGTCTGCACAAGTCGAGGAAGCCGTCCAGGGCACAGAGGCTCAGCCTGCAGCAAAGAAAGCAGCCAAAAAAGCTGCTAAAAAGGTAGCCAAAAAGGCCACCGCTAAAAAAGCGGCCAAAAAGGCAACCGCTAAAAAGGCGACCGCCAAGAAAGTAGCAAAGAAAGCGGCGAAAAAAGCAGCAAAGAAAGCAGCCAAAAAGGCGGCAAAAAAAACTGCAACAAAAAAAGTAGCAGCTAAAAAGGCGACTGCCAAAAAAGCTGCTAAAAAAGCAACTAAGGCAGCCAAAAAGGCCACCGCTAAAAAAGCCGCTAAGAAAGCAGCCAAAAAGGCAACAGCTAAAAAGGCAGCCAAGAAAGCTGCCAAAACTGCGGCTTTTGATGACCTCGACGGGGACTACGTAGACGACGAGCAAATCGAAGAGACTCCCGCGCCCCAAACGGCACGCAAAGGCGCTAAAAAAGCCGCCCGTGGCGGTGCGCGTGATGTCTTTGGTGGCCGTGGTCAACTGACGCCCGAAGAACAAGAGTCGCGCCGTAATCGCCTCAAAGCATTGATCAAGCTCGGCAAAGAGCGCGGTTACCTAACCTATGGCGAGATTAATGATCACCTGCCAGATGATTTGGTAGATGCGGATGCTATAGAACGTATCATCACAACATTTGGGGATATGGGTATTTCGGTCTATGACCAAGCCCCGGATGCTGAAACTTTGTTGATGAGTGATAATGCACCCGTAGCAGCTGCTGATGATGATGTGGACGAAGAGGCCGATGCTGCGCTGACTACCGTTGACTCTGATTTTGGCCGTACCACTGATCCTGTGCGCATGTATATGCGCGAAATGGGCTCTGTTGAACTATTGACCCGTGAAGGCGAGATCGAAATCGCTAAGCGCATTGAAGACGGCCTAAAAGATATGGTAATGGCCATTGCAGCCTGCCCCACCACCGTGAATGAGGTACTGGCTTATATTAACGAAGTACGCGAAGACAACATGGCCATTGATGATGTTGTTGATGGACTTATTGACGACGATGGTGAGGAATACGCTGGTGCCGGTGCGAAAAGCGAAGATGGCGAAGAGGGACCGGCTGGGGGTATGAGCAGTTCGCAAATCGAGTATTTGCATAAAAAAGCGCTCAAGAAATTTGATGTGATCCAGGAATGGTTCGAAAAAATGCGTGTTGCATTTGAAACAGAAGGCTATCGTAGTCCTGGATATATTGAGGCCAAGCAAAATATTCATGACGAGTTTATGGGCATTCGCTTTACTGCCAGAATGGTCGAGAAACTCACAGACACGATGCGCGAGCGGGTAGCCGAGGTGCGTCAATATGAGCGCCAGATTTTGCATATTTGCGTTAACCGCGTCCGTATGCCGCGATCACACTTTATCAAGAGTTTCCCTGGTAACGAGACTGAGCTCGAATGGGCAGTATTAGAGTTAGAAAAGAACCCATCCTACCAAGAAGATCTCGAGCGTTATGTGCCTGCCATCCAAGAATTACAAGGCAAGTTGATCGAGATTCAAAAAGATGTGGTCTTGCCTCTAGGTGACCTCAAAGAAGCCTACAAGCGCATGCTCTCGGGTGAAGCCAAAGCCGCACGTGCTAAGCGCGATATGACTGAGGCCAACTTGCGCTTGGTTATTTCTATTGCCAAAAAATATACTAATCGAGGATTACAATTCTTGGATCTAATCCAAGAGGGTAATATTGGTTTGATGAAGGCGGTAGACAAATTTGAATATCGTCGCGGGTATAAGTTTTCGACCTACGCCACTTGGTGGATTCGTCAGGCCATCACTCGTTCAATCGCCGATCAGGCGCGTACTATCCGTATTCCTGTACACATGATTGAGACCATCAACAAGTTGAACAGGATTAATCGCCAAATTTTGCAAGAAACTGGCGAAGAGCCCGATCCGGCAACCTTGGCACAAAAGATGGATTTACCCGAAGATCGGGTCCGCAAAATCCTGAAAATTGCCAAAGAGCCGATTTCTATGGAAACGCCAATCGGTGATGATGACGATTCCCATTTGGGTGATTTTATCGAAGACCTCAACACAGCGTCTCCGATGGATACCGCTCTACATGGCTCTATGCAGGATATCGTCAAAGAGGTGCTAGATTCTTTAACGCCACGCGAGGCAAAAGTTTTGCGCATGCGCTTCGGTATTGAAATGAGCACAGACCAAACCCTCGAGGAGGTCGGCAAACAATTTGATGTTACGCGCGAGCGGATCCGTCAGATAGAGGCCAAGGCGTTGCGCAAATTGCGTCACCCCAGCCGTGCTGACAAGCTCAAATCCTTTTTAGAGGGAAAATGACCCTTTAAATCAGTAGATTGTCTCGTTTAGCGAGGCGCTGATCGTTTAAAGGAAGAACGCCCAGATATAATGTCTGGGCGTTTTTTTGATTATTAAACTGTCCACTGTTTACGTTTAAGAGAATTTTATTTAACATATTACAGAAACAGAGTCATGATATGAAAAAAGATAATATAGAAGATGAATGTTGATAGCGAGGGTATTATGAAAAATCAAATTAAAAAAAGCCTGGGATATGGCTTGGCGGCAGCTGCCTTAGGGGTGGGCTTGCTTGGTCAGGCAGCTTGGGCAGATGAGGTTGACCCCGAAGCCATCGAGCGCGGTAAGGCCGCGGCAGCCACCTGTGTGGCCTGTCATCAGGCTGATGGCAGTGGGATGAATAATGAGGGTGCAGAATCCTGGCCGCGCCTGACTGGTTTGCATCCTGATTACATTGTGACGCAGCTCAAAGACTTCAAAGAAGGGCGTCGCACCAATGCTTCGATGCAGCCCTTTGCCAATATGTTGGATGACGACCAGCTGGGTGATGTGGCGGCTTATTATTCAAGTCTTGAGGTGACTGTTGGTGAGCCTGTTGAGGCATCTGAGGAGCTCTTGGAGCGAGGCCGCGAGCTGGCTTTAAATGGCGATTGGGATCGCTATATTGTGGCCTGTGTGAGTTGTCATGGACCCGGCAATCATGGTGTGGGCAGCACTTTCCCCAATATTGCTGGTCAACACCCAGCATATATCATGACACAACTGCAGGCCTGGAAAGATGGGGAGCGTGAGAACGACCCATTGGGTTTAATGAAAAGCATTGCCAAACGCATGAGCCAAGAAGACATGCAGGCAGTTGCAGCGTGGTTGGGTCAACAGCCCGTCTTGCCCGAAAATGATTCCAAATAGCCAGGAGAGCAGCGTGTTAAATAGTATTCAAAAATTTACCTTAAAACAGGGTGCCGTATTTGCATTGGGTGCCTTAGCATCTTTTTCTGTGGTGGGCATGGATCGCTACACAGGTGTAATTGACGGTGAACCCAGTGAGGAACTGGTCGAGTTTATAGAAAACGTTGCGCCAGGTGCCCCGTTACCACAGGATGGCGAGTTCGTTCATATACCACCAGCCATTGATGCGCTTGAAGACGAAGACATCCATCCCAAACTCAAAGAAACCATTCGCAGAGGTCACGATCTATTCGTAAACACCCAACAATTGCGGGGTGAAAATGTTTTTAACAACATGGATTGTGCAAGCTGTCACCTAGGCGATGGGCGTTTGCCTTTTTCAGGGCCCGTATGGCCAGCTGCGGTTGTTTTACCAGATTACCGCCCAAAGAATGACCATGTTAACAACTTGGAAGAACGTATTGCTGGTTGCTTTACCTATTCTATGAATGGTACGCCTCCTGAGTATGGCAGTGATGACATGTTGGCCTTGACTGCTTATATGCAGTGGCTGGCAAAGGGCGTGCCTATGTATGAATCCAATAAAATGTACGGACGTGGCTACCCCAGGCTAGAAGACCCCGAGCTCGAGCCTGATGCCATTCGTGGCAAGGCCGCGTATGAGCAAAACTGTGCTGTCTGTCATATGGACGACGGGGCAGGCCAGGTGGTCGATGGTCAAGTTGTGTTCCCAGCGGTATGGGGTGATGATTCCTATAACTGGGGGGCTGGTATTTCACGACTGTTTACTTTGGCATCCTTTATCAAATACAACATGCCTTTGGGTCAGCCCAATACCATTAGCGTCCAAGATGCTTGGGATTTAGCGCAGTATATTGATAGCCAAGAGAGACCTCAGGACCCACGTTACACTGGCGATGTTGAGGAAACCAGAGAGAAATACCTGGACACTTTCCACAAACATACCCTTTATGGGGTAGAGGTGGATGGTCAATTGTTGGGTGATCACGATAATGTCGGCCACAAAGACTTTTTAGCTCCTGATGTGCTCCGTTCACGTGATTTTAGTGGTCAGTCAAATAATTAGATAACAATTATAGTTTTGATGTGTGTTGACCGAGCTGCACCTAGTGTGCAGCTCTTTTTTATGCGTACAACTTGCATTAAAAAATAATAATGATGAGCATGCTTACAAATAAGGGGGGCTCGTTTAAGTCGGCAAAGTGGAATAAAATGAAGTATCAGTAACTGAATGTGAACCTTGTTTTAGATCTCAATTAAAATAATAATGCTGAGTCTGTGGCTCCTTTTTGCTCAAAGGTGCATGTAACAATACTTACAATTACAATTTAGATAAATAGAATAATAAAGCCACCAAAAGCCCAATAATCTTTGCCTTTGCCAAGAAATGAACATTTACAAGTGGAAACTTGCCAGTCTAGGGCGGTCTTGGCGATGATGGGTAGACCATTCATCTTTAGGAGGTGCACATGCCCTTTAGTATCAAACGTTTTTCCACTGCCATTTTCTTTGCTGCAACGTTAGGCGCCGCGTCGACTTTGTCTTATGCGCAACAAACGACACCTCCTGCTGCCCCTGCTGCACCAGAAATTGTGCAACCTACAGATGAGCAGCTGGAACGCTACGTTGCTGCTGCGCGTAAAGTCGCTGAGGTCGCCCAAGAGTACCAACCCCAGCTAGAGCAAGCTGAGGACCAAGCAGCTCAACAGCAGATCATGCAAGAGGCTGACGAAAAAATGGTTGCAGCAGTAGAGGCCGATGGTTTCTCCGTAGAGGAGTACAACGGAATTAGCTTGGCAATCCAGCAAGACAGTGAATTACGTCAGAAAGTCGAGCAAATGGTTAACCAATAATTTTTTATTTGGTTAATTACCAGACAGCAAAGCGCCCATCATGGGCGCTTTGTTATTTATGCTTTAGCCTCTTTGTAATGGGGCTTTTTTTAATTCTTTCGGGCGATCACCTGTAAGACTGAAGAAGGACCATCATGGCCAACCCCCTCGACAATGTTTCTTTCTTTTTTTTCAAAATGCAGTAGCTCTAATTCGGTGAGCTCTTTGCGGATAGTTTCGGGGTCATACAGTAAATCAATATTTTGGGGTCCTCCTGTGCCGTATTCTAATTGCTCAGGCGTATAGGCCTCCATCAGGAAGATGCCACCTTTTTTCAATGTATGGACTAAATTCTCGTGAACTTTGCGGCGCACAGGAGCGGGTAAATGGCAAAAAATATTAATCACGCCGTCCCAGGCTTGGGGTTCAAACTCGTAATATTTTAAGTGAGCAAGTAAAGGCTCGACTTCGACATTTTTTTCTTTGGCCAGCTGTTGGGTTTTATCGAGGCCGGCAGGTGCCGAGTCCAAGGCGGTGACGTAATAACCCAATTGGGCCATAAAAACAGCGTTTCTACCTTCGCCTTCACCCAATGAAAGAAGTTGGCCTGCTTTGGGAAATACTCCGGCTTGTTCTTTTAAAAAATCATTAGGCAATTTGCCATAATAGTATTCAGGCTGGCTGAAACGTTCGTCCCAAAATTGACGGGGATCATTTTGACTCATGTGTAGGTCCTTTGCAGTACTTTTAATAAACGCCTATTGTTAATGTTTATTTTTAGATAATAAATGCTTAATTACGGTCGGTTAACCGCCTTTAGAGGTAGAATAAGCAGGGTCGATAGATAATCTATTTTAAAGGATTTTTATGACGAACCCTATCCCTCCGCGTTTCCCGCGAGACACTACTATTTCTCAGGCATTGAAAACCTTGGCTCCTAAATGGGGTTGGTTTGTTGCCTTGGGATTGTTGTTGCTTTTTTTAGGTATCGTTGCCAGTGTGCACGTATTGACCGCAGCCATGGTCAGTGTATGGTTTATCGGTTTGATGATGATCATTGGAGGCATAGCACAACTTGTCCACGCCTGGCGGACCCGGCCTTGGCCGAGTTTTTTGTTGTGGTCCCTTAGTGGCTTGTTGTATCTGGCGGGTGGGGTGATTGCTTTCTCAAACCCGATGCTGGGTGCGATGCTTTTGACCTTGCTGCTTGGTGCTTCACTGATCGGGCTGGGTTTTTTGAGGCTTTGGATTTGGTTCAATCACCGTTCTCAAAACGGTTGGAGCTGGCTGGCCGTTAGCGGCTTAATCAGCGTCGTTGCTGGGTTATTGATAGCTTGGGGATGGCCTGATAACAGTGTATTTATCATGGGGATGCTTTTAGCTATTGATTTAATTTTTCAAGGGTGGGGGTTATTTCTTTTGGGTCTGGCTCTTAGAAATGCTCGTTGAGGACTAAAAAGTTAATATCTTTAATTTCTGCCAACTATTGACCTTTATCAAGCATACCAGTCAATTCCTTTATTGATATTATATTTACAGCGGTACAATAAACTCACAGTATCTAATTAATTTTCCACAGGAGTATCATTTATGGGTCATTTATCTTTTGACGCACTCGCACCTTTCCTGGAAAGGCAAGAGGGCCCATGTCTGTCTCTATACCAAGCGACCCACCGTAGCCATCCCGATAATGCTCAGGATCCTATTCGTTTTAAAAATTTGGTAAAAGATCTCGAGCAATCTTTAAGCAGCCAATATCATAAAAGTGAATATGAGCCCTTGCTTGAGCCTTTTCATCGTTTAGCAGCTGATGAGCATTTCTGGCAGCACACCTTGGATGGATTAGCTATCTTGGCTAAAAAAGGCGAATTCAAAGTTTTCAGTCTGCAGCGTCCTACCCCTGACTTTGCTGTCGTATCTGATTCCTTCCATATCAAACCACTGCTACGCCAGATGCAAACTTTGGATCGTTTCCAGGTGATATGTCTGACACGCCAAGCCGTGCAGCTTTTTGAAGGTAACCGTGACGTCATGGACCATATTTTGTTGGATGATGAATTTCCCGCCACTATTGAGCAAGCTTTGGGCGAAGAGCGCGAGGCCGGTAGCCTTAGCATGGCTAGCTACCGTTTGGGCGCAGCTGCACGCACCAGTGCTGCCATGTTCCATGGCCATGGTGGTCGAGCTGAGGCGGTCGAGGTAGATACTGAGCGTTTCTTCCGGGTCGTTGACCGGGCTATAAATGATCGCATTAGCAAACCCAGCAGCCTGCCGCTGGTGTTGGTAACACTGCCCGAATACCAAGGAACTTTCCGCAAACTATCCCATAACTCGCATTTGCTCAAAGAGGGTATTAGCATTGATCCGACAGCGCTCAGTGTAGATGACCTACGCAAGCGAGTCTGGGAGGTAGTAGAACCCGTCGCCCAAGAGCGTGTGGCAAATGCCATTGCTCAGTTCAAGAAGTCTCATGGTACTGGTTTGGCCAGCGATAATATTCAGAGTGTTGTACGCGCCATATTAGATGGGCGTGTAGACACCTTGCTCATTTCTGCCGAGCAAAGAATCCCAGGGCGTGTCAACCGCGAAGAAAAAAAGGTCGAAATACTAGAAGATTTTAACGCTCCCGACGTCGAAGATGTACTTGATGACCTAGCCGAAATGACTATTCGTCGTAGCGGCAAACTAATGGTATTACCCGAAGATGTGATGCCTACAGATACGGGCATTGCTGCGATTTATAGATACTAAAGCGGCCAAGCCTTAACTAAGAAAAGCACCAGCGCATCATGCCTGGTGCTTTTTTGTTCCCGCCATTATTTCACATATATCGCAAATGATGGATCACCCCAATCCTGGAGGTATCGCGAAAGATGTACCAGCCCTATTCCCAGAGATGGCCATGATTGGCGTATAGCCTTTAGAGCATTGTTTGATGGGGCTTTAAAGTGGGCAGTAGGCTTTTTAAAATCTGGCCAAAGAAAATAGACGTATTAATATCATTGTTATGCTTGTTAATACGCCCTAATAACCCGCCAATGGCCATTAAAGGACTGAGCCAGCGCAAAACTTTTTGCAGATAAGGAATGAGATCTTTGTTGGGATAGGCATCCCAGTAATGCAGAAACAGTTTTTCACCTAAATTTAAATCGTCATTCAGGAATTTCTTGATTGAATTAAAGGTCAAAACCAGGTCATAACATTGCGCCAGTGCCAAAGGCGTATAAAAGCCAAAACGTTCTTCAAAATCAATCCTGAATAACTGCTGTTCCCTTAATTGTCCTTCAAATTGTCTCTCTAATAGGGTTAAGTTTCTGATTTGCGGGCCACCATGCCACTGGCCTCGGGAATGTAATTGTGCTAAATCAGCCAAAACGTCAAAGATTAAATCAATGCGCTCGTTTTCGTCACGCCGAGGCAGCACTGTATCCAACGAAATGCCGCTATAGGCTTGGATAAAATAATTCTTATCGTGGAAATAAACAGGGGCGACGTGGACACCTGCCTGCTGCAGGTTGATTAATCGCTGTGCTTCTTCTTGTATATTTAATGAGCGAAAATAGCTTGAATGCAGCCACTTTCTAAAGAGCAGAAAATAACCCAAAGCACTTAAGCGTTCTTGGCGGGTACGGTTTTTTTCTTGGCGCTGAAATTTCACCACAAATCGTTGCCTTTCGAATTCTATAATTTGAGGTCGAGACGGGGATTGGCCAGCAAACTGTTGTTCTATTAATGACCTGAGACGATTGAGTTGCTCGGCTGTTAATGAAGGGAAATGCACCGCCATGAATCTTTGATAGCCATTTGTAGATAATAAAAAAATTATTATATCGTAGCTGCCAAAAACTATTCAGCGAAAAAGTGTTCAGTGCGTAATCTAAATTTATTAAGATTTATCGAATGTGCAATATGATGTACTGGGAGGCCATAGATATGGTATGAATTAAATTGGGGTAGCCCTTAAAGATCAAATAGCCATGCGTACAATATCCATATTGCCAAATAATGACCATCACAATGGATGGAGTGCTTTACTCGACGAGCGCCAACCAAACCCAGTACTACAACAAGCTCAAGAGGCTGACTTTCTTGTGATTGGGGCTGGCTTTGCCGGGTTGGCTGCTGCGCGACGCTTGGCTGAGTTGCGTCCCAATGACGCTATTATAGTGCTCGAGGCCGAGCAGGTCGGTGAGGGCGCTCAGGGCCGTAACTCGGGCTTTGTAATTGGTGCACCTCACGAAGCGCGCGGTGCAGGCCAAAAGCTCGAGCAAGCACGCCAAAGCTTACAGCTCACCCAAAAAGCCATTGAGTATTTGCAAGCCCAGGTTAAGCAGCATCAAATTGATTGCGATTGGCAACAGGATGGTTGTTTTCACACCGCAGCTACCGAACGTGGGATGCAACGGGTTTTATCGCCGCGGCGTGCATTGTTAGAAGCGCTTGATATTCCTTTTGAATGGCTCCAGGGGGCAGCACTACATGAGCGTGTAGGCTTTGACTTTTACAAGACCGGGCTTTATACCCCCAATACCGTCTTACTTAACCCCAGTGCACTCACACGGGGTTTGGCTGACTCCTTACCGACTAATGTTCAGCTTTATGAGTACTCGCCAGTGTTGAGCCTGGATCTTTCCCAAGATATTCGGGTGCGTACACCTGCGGGTTCGGTGCACGCAAAAAAACTGATTTTGGCCGTGAATGGTTTTATCGAACAATTTGGCTTTTATGGGGGGCGACTGATGCATTTTGCCGCCCACGCCAGTTTGACTCAACCCATGAATGACATTCAAAAAGAGGACCTGCCAGGCCTAAAGAGTTGGGGCATTATTCCTGTGAATGCCTTAGTGGGGACTACACTACGCCGGACGCCCGACCAACGATTGCTGATTCGCCAGCATGTGGATTATGCCCCTGGTTTAAGAACGGATGATGAGGAAAAAGACGATGTTGCTCGCCGTCACGAAGACCTTTTGCATGAGCGCTTTCCCATGCTTAGCGACCTGCCTATAGAACATACCTGGACGGGTCTCGTATGCATGTCACGTAACAGTGCCTCAGGCTTTGGTATGCTGGCACCCAATGTATATGGGGCAGTCTGCCAAAATGGTATCGGTATTACTACAGGAACGATTGGTGGGTTATTAGCGGCTGAGCTCGCCTGTGGAGAGCAAAGCGATCTTTTGGACTATATGCTGCAGTTAGAGCCCCCGGCGGCATTATTGCCGCAGCCTTTTTTAGGAGCAGGGGTACGTAGTCGATTAGCTTGGGAAAAATGGCGCGGGCGGGCAGAAGCTTGACGTCAGCATAAAACCCGCCGCATGCTCTAATCCGCGCCACGCCACCCTATGTTTTGTGCTGCACATAACGACGCCAAGTGTAGGGCAAGATACCACCATGGCGCCAATACTCAACATCAGTTTCCGTATCCAACCGAGCAATAACTTTGGTCTCTTTGGTGCTGCCATCGGCATAGCGGATGGTTAGCAATAAAGATTCACCAGGTTGAATATCGTCATTTAGCCCGCTGACATCGTAGGTTTCAGTGCCCGTTAACTTGAGTGTTTCGGCATTGATACCAGGACTAAATTCCAAAGGCAAGACCCCCATACCTATGAGATTACTCAGATGGATGCGCTCATAGCTTTCTGCTAAAACAACCTTGACGCCAAGCAGCGCTACGCCTTTGGCAGCAGAATCTCGTGAAGAGCCACTGCCATAATTTTTCCCCGCAATAATGATTAAAGGTTGTTTGCGCTGCATATATTCTTGGGCAGCATCAAAAACCCGCATCACCTCACCATCAGGCATTAATTTAGTGACACCACCCTCAATGCCAGGCACCATCTTGTTTCGCAAACGAATATTGGCAAAAGAAGCACGCATTACAATTTCATGATTGGCGCGCCGTGTTGTGTAATTATTGAAATCTATTTGCTCAACATCACGCTCTTGTAGGTAATCGGCCGCCGGTGTTCCCAGGCTGATGGCTCCTGATGGCGAGATGTGATCGGTTGTGACTGAATCACCCAAAATTACCAAAGGCTTTAATAAGCGAAAGTTTTTAACTGCCGGGCGTTGGGTTGTGATGTCTTCAAAATAGGGGGGCTTGCGAATATAGTGGCTGTCAGGATCCCAATCAAAGTGTGAACCAGCCTCGGATTCCAGGGCATCCCATTGGGGCCCACCATTTAAAAGCTCGGAATAACGTTTGATGAATAAATCACGTGCATAGGCGTTTTGTACCGTGTTTTGAACTTCTTGGGTGCTGGGCCAAATATCACTGAGATAAACAGGATTGCCTTGCTCGTCATGCCCCAAAGGGTCATCCGCTACGTTTTTGGTCAAAGAGCCCGCTAAAGCATAAACAATTACCAAGGCAGGCGAGGCCAAATAATTAGCACGCACACTGGGATGGATGCGACCGTCAAAGTTTCTGTTCCCCGAAAGGACTGCCGTGACAATTAGATCATTATCGTGAATGCACGCATCAATAGCGGGTGGTAAAGGTCCGGAGCCACCATTACATGTAGTACAACCAAAACCGGCAATATGAAAACCTAATTGATCCAGTGCGTCTTGTAACCCAGCACTTGCTAGTACATCGGCAGTAACCTGACTGCCTGGTACCAAGGAGGTTTTCACCCAGGGTTGGGGCTTGAGCCCTTTTTCGATAGCGTTACGTGCTAATAGTCCTGCCGCCACCATGTTGGTTGGGTTTGCTGTGTTGGTACAAGAGGTAATGGCGGCAATGACTACTGCACCGTCGTGTAGCTCAAAGTCTTCGTCTGCAACGGAGTATCTTTTATTTAAATCAGCAGTGCGCCCGGCAATGCGTTCATGTTCTGTGATAAAGCGGGGTGCTGCATCAGCTAAATCATGACGTTGTTCTGGTTGGCTAGGTCCTGAAACACTGGGGCGTATCTCACTGAGATCAACCTTCATGACAGTATCAAAATCGGGGGCTGGGCTGTCACTATCACGCCATAGCTTTTGTGCCTGGCAGTAGACTTTGATCTTGGCGATATGAGACTCGTCGCGACCTGTCATATACAAATAATTTAGTGTTTCCTGATCAACAGGGAAAAACACCACCGTCGCACCATATTCAGGAGCCATGTTAGCGATGGTGCCCCGATCACCTAGACTCAGGTTATCCAACCCTGGGCCAAAAAACTCAACAAATTTACCAACAACCCCCAGCTTGCGCAGCCGCTCTGTAATTTCTAGAACCAGATCAGTGGGTAAAACGCCCTCGGGCAAAGCCCCCGTGAGCTCGATACCAACCACCTCGGGTAAAGGCATGGTTACTGGTTGACCCAGCATGACGGCCTCGGCCTCAATACCGCCCACCCCCCAAGCCAAAATACCCAAACCATCAGCCATCGGTGTATGGCTATCTGTGCCGACACAGCTATCCGGGGATAAAATGGGCTTGTCATCTAAATTGGAATCAGTAGCTGATTCAGCCACTACCTGACCGATGTGCTCCAGGTGGAGTTGGTGCATAATCCCCTTGCCGGGTGGGATAACATTAACCCCGTCAAAGTTATTACCGCACCAACGTAGAAAGCGGAAACGCTCGGCATTTCTCTTGTATTCGATAGCTAAATTGATTGCTGCTGCCTCTGGGTTAGCCCAGCTATCGACTTGTAGCGAGTGATCTACCACAACATCAGTCGGCACATGAGGACGTACTTGCTCTACATCACCACCTGATTCTGCAACAGCTTCGCGCAATGCGACCATGTCTAATAACATGACAAGGCCTAAAATATCATGCCCGAAAACACGCGAAGGATAAAAATCAATAGCGGTACCGACTTTGCGATCCAGCACGGCTTGGATTTGGGCTGTGGTGTCTCGACCCATATGTGCTTTCTGACGCACCAAATTTTCCAGCACAATACGTAAACTGTAGGGCAGTGTTTCTATATTTGGAAATGGGTCGATCGGGGCATATAGAAACTCTTGTCCATTGAGAGAAAGTGTTTTTAAATCGTAAATGCGCGACATAGCAAGTGTCCGTATAATAAAGAAAGTCGTGACTGAAAAACGTCCGCGGAGTAGATCAATTCAATAGTAACGTAAACATTGCTTAACATAAATACATAAATAGAACGAGGAGCACACATGTCACAGTATCCGTTGCCTGCCTACTTTATGCGTGGGGGGACCAGTAAAGCATTAATGGTCTTGAGGTCAGACCTACCCACAGAAAAAGAGCAGTGGGCTCCCATTTTTTGTGCAGCAATGGGCACCCCCGATCCTTATGGGCGTCAATTAGACGGGATGGGGGGCGGTGTTTCTTCTTTATCCAAGGTATGCGTTATCGCCCCATCCGAACGTGAGGGGGTTGATGTTGAGTACACCTTTGCGCAGGTAGCCGTCAATGAGCAGCGTGTAGATTACCGGGGGAATTGCGGTAATATGAGTTCTGCTGTGGGTCCTTTTGCAGTGCACACAGGCTTAGTTTCTGCAAATGCTGATGAAACAACGGTGCGCATACTAAATACCAACACAAATAAAATCATAGAAAGCACTTTTGCGACCAAAAATGGCATGCCTGTATATGCCGGCCCTCTATCAATTCCAGGGGTCAGTGGGACAGGCTCACCGATAGAGCTGCGTTTTATTGACCCTGGTGGCGCAACCACAAACAAATTATTGCCTACCGCAGCCGTAACTAATCAACTGGAAATTGATGGTGCAGGTAGTTTCACGGTTTCATACGTGGATGCTGCTAATGCTGCCGTGTTTGTTCGTGCAGCTGAGGTAGGTTTAAAAGGGACTGAGTTGCCTGATGAGCTAGAGAAAAAAACAAAAGTAATGCAATGCTTAGAGCAAATACGCCAGCACGCGTCAGTAGCCATGGGGATTGCGCAAACATTAGAACAAGCAGCTCAAATCAAGATGGTGCCTTTTGTGTGTATTGTGTCATCACCGCAGGATAATCCTACACTTCAAGGTCAAGACATACCCGAGCAAAACATGGATTTGGTTGCAAGGGTGATTTCAAATGGTCAACCGCATCGCGCTTTACCGCTCACAATATCTTTGTGCATTGCGGTAGCGGCGGAAATCAAAGGCACCATAGTTAATCAATTAGCGCGATCCAATGGGGGAGTGCAAAAAGAAACTGGTATACGTTTGGGCAACCCATCAGGAGTACTTGAAGTGCAGGCACAGGTAGAACAGGGGCCAACCCAAGAATGGTATGCACACTATGGTGCCTTTTATCGCACTGCCAGACTACTTTTTGATGGCAACGTTTGGGTGCCTAGCGACAGTTAGCCGATAAATTAAAAGCATTGAGACTAAAGATTGTGGCTTCAGGGCGAGTTTAGACACTATTATTTGAGTTTTTTGAAAATGTGTTCTATCATGGAACTTCACTTGGTCGAGGCAGCGCAATCACAGCGCGTCGCAGTTCTTTATTGCTAGTTCGACACTGTTGTCGCAATGCAGCAAAAAACACACACAGAGAAATCTTCTCTTGACGGCCTCGCAAATCCAGTTCATAATTATATTCTTTGCTTCGTACGGTGCAACGCACCCGAGGCAAGACTGATTAGCTTCATGGCTGGTTGGTCTGAGATTTGTTCTTTAACAATTTAGTAGCCTATAGATGTGGGCACTTGAGGTGCGAGTCAACGCATGCCTGTATGGGGGTGCGTTGGCCATCGACATTAAAAGTGCTCACAAGGAACAAGGTTTTTGCATAACAGCAAATACCGGCGTTTCTTTGAGTACTATCGCTTTGCAGAGCAAAGCACACACAGAGATTCAAACTGAAGAGTTTGATCCTGGCTC
>DATGTW010000023.1:0-3211 GCA_035301625.1 Paenalcaligenes sp. | reverse complement strand
GCAATACGTTGTGTGGTGGGGCTGGGCAATCCTGGTGCACAGTATGAGTTAACACGTCATAATGCTGGGTATTGGCTAGCAGATCATTTTGCTGATGCATTCAGAGCCAACTTCAGCGAAGAAAAAAAATTATTTTCTTGGGTGGCCAAAGCACATTTCGAGGGGCAAACGATTTTAATTGCCAAGCCAACTACATTCATGAATCGCTCTGGCCAGGCTGTCGCTGCTTTGTGCCGTTTTTACAAAATTGAGCCCCAAGAGGTTTTGGTTCTCCACGACGAGCTTGATTTGCCTCCCGGGGCTGCCAGAATAAAATTTGGGGGTGGCCATGCTGGGCATAACGGTTTACGAGACATTCAAAAGGCTTTGGATACCCCTGACTTTTGGCGATTGCGTATCGGCGTAGGGCATCCTCGTGATATCGGGTCTCAACAAGCTGTTGCTGCGTATGTGCTCAGTAACCCCCGCAGTGGTGATTGGCCCGAGATCGAGTTAGCACTCGAGCGTTGTCAGCGCGAACTTCCCAATCTGCTGAAAGGCGATATGGATGCCGTTGCGCAGTATTTAAATGGGGCTCATCGATGAGTTCTGAGGTGCCATCAAAAAAGGGTCATCAGTCCCTGCGTTTCCGTGATGAGTTCCGAGATTTCTGGCGCTTTATTTGGCGGCCCAGGCTAGGGCCTCGCTTGCCTGGTCAACGGTTGGGCCGTGGTTGGTGGGTCGATTGGACTGCTGGGACTCGAATCGAGCGCCTATTACAGTGGGCTGTATGCTTGTGGTTATTCAATATGGTGATATTTGGGCCTTTGGCGGCTGCGGCTGCAGGGGCGGGTGGGGCAGAGCACCGTTTGGATATACACAAAATCCCTTGGTTACATGCCATTATTTGGGCGCCTATCGTCGAGGAGCTGGTTTTTCGTTATGGTTTGCGGCGTCCGGCTCAATTGCTGTGGGTTTGGCCCATTGCGGTGGTTTGCGTTCTAGTCGGGCCGGTTTGGTATGCACAAGTACTGCTGTTGCTGACCTTTTTGTTTATGACTTTGGGGCCTGCTGCGCGTGGGCGTCCATTACAGTGGCACAACAGTTCGTTCGGTACCCTGCGGAAACTATTATTAGGTGCTGCCTGGCCATGGTCGTGGCGCAAAGGATACAGTCGATATTTTGGCTGGTGGTTTTGGGGCAGTACGGTCTTATTTGCCGGCATGCATCTATATAATTTTAAATTGAACCAAGTCCCCTATTTTATTTGGCCCTTTTTGGTGGTCCCTCAGTGTTTCACGGGGTTGGTTTTAGGCTGGCTAAGAGTGCGCCATGGCATTGGTGCCAGCATTCTACTGCATGCGGTCTTTAATAGTGGTCCTTTGCTGGTAATTTTTCTTATTCTTAGCTTGTTATAGTTTTAGTCATTTTTTGTATTCAGGAACACCATGTCTCTTCAATGTGGCATCGTTGGGCTGCCCAACGTTGGAAAATCAACTCTTTTTAATGCTTTGACCCAAGCTGGGATTGAGGCAGAAAACTATCCTTTTTGTACCATTGAGCCCAATGTAGGCATTGTCGAGGTGCCCGACCCACGGCTCCCTAGCCTGGCAAAAATCGTCCAGCCGGAGCGTACCTTGCCAGCTGTGGTCGAATTTGTTGATATCGCTGGTCTGGTCGCCGGGGCATCCGAGGGCGAGGGCTTGGGAAATCAGTTTCTAGCGAACATTCGTGAGACAGATGCCATTGTTCATGTGGTGCGCTGCTTTGAAGATCCTAATATTGTGCATGTATCAGGTCAGATCGATCCGATTGCAGATATTGAGGTGATTAATACCGAGCTGGCTTTGGCAGATTTGGCTACAGCCGACCGTGCTTTAGAGCGTAATCAACGCACCGCGCGCTCCGGAGACAAGGATGCCATGCGCATGGTACAAATTTTAGAGCGTGTTGTCGCAACACTGGGCGAGGGGCGGCCTATCCGTGCTCTGGCTTTAGAGCAAAGCGAACAAGAAGCCATTCGTCAGTATTGCTTTATCACAGCCAAACCTGTGATGTATGTAGCAAATGTTAACGAAGAGGGCTTTGAAAATAATCCTTATTTAACGCGTGTACAAGAATACGCCGGGCAGGAAAATGCACCTGTAGTCGCTATTTGTGCTTCGGTTGAGGCCGAAATCTCTCAGTTGGATGATGAGGACAAAGAAATTTTCCTCGAAGACATGGGCATGGACGAGCCCGGTTTAAACCGAGTGATTCGTGCTGCGTATGAGCTACTGGGATTGCAAACTTATTTCACCGCCGGTGTCAAAGAGGTGCGTGCTTGGACGGTACCTGTCGGTGCAAATGCACCACAGGCGGCTGGTGTGATTCACACTGATTTCGAGCGCGGCTTTATTCGTGCGCAGACGATTGCTTATGAGGACTTTATTCAGCACGGCGGTGAGCAAGGAGCTCGCGAAGCTGGGAAAATGCGTGCCGAAGGCAAAGATTACATCGTCCAAGATGGTGATGTTCTTAATTTTCTTTTTAACGTTTAGGCGCCCGCAGTTGCCAATCAAGCAGCGCAGTAGTAACTACAAAGCCTGGCAGCGTCCGGGCTTTTTCATTCCAATTCATTATGTTTTTACATATAATGATGGGCGGCAGTCAGCACTTCAGATCTTCTTCGGGTTCCTCCTTTTCTTTCATTTAACTATAAAGCAGTAATAAGCTTAGGAAAAATTATGCAATCAGGATATTTCAAAGAGTTAAGTCAAAATGTTTTTAAACAGCTTCGCAATTTTAAACAAGGCCAACCCAAGGTAATGAATGCTTTTAATCAATTGGCTCAGGTGGCATCTGCGGATGGGGTGCTAGATAAGAAAACCAAAGAGATGATGGCACTAGGAATTGCTGTTGCCATCCGTTGTGATGATTGTATCGCTGTGCACGTGCAGTCTTTAGTTAGGATGGGCATGACGCGTGAGGAGCTGGAAGAGGTGTTGGCCACTGCTGTTTATATGGGGGGCGGTCCATCGTTGATGTATTCCACCCATGCTTTGCAAGCTTTTGATGATTTCTCTGCAGCGGCCAAAGAGTAGGTAATCACTTGATTCTCAAATAATTGGCGATATAATTTGAACACAACAAAGCCCAAGTGCTGGACTTGGGCTTTTTATTAGGTTACTGCGATTTAAGGTAGGCCGCGCATGACAAAGATTGTACTTTTCGAAAATATTCACCCTAGCGC
>DATGTW010000022.1:0-18083 GCA_035301625.1 Paenalcaligenes sp. | reverse complement strand
AAAAGGATAGCGCACGCGTCGCACACCCACCTTTTGAATAGTGATCTCACGCGTGTCACCACGACTTTGGACATCGGGCATGATTTCCCGAGTGGTAGATACTGTCATTTTTACAACCAATTAGGCTAGAAAGAATAGTTTGGACTTCTATTATCCAAGATAATGTGGGCGACAATCAACTACAAACTGCAAAGCAAACGGTTAAGCTTCGTGTAGCAGGCCCGATATCTATAGAAATTATGCGTGTATTTTGGTGGCTAAAAATTCGTTTATTGAATGCTCAATACCCTCGCTATCCAAACCCACCATCGCGTGCAATTGTTTCTGCTCGCCATGATCAATGAATTCATCTGGGTAAGCCAACAACAAAGTTGGGTTGTGCTTTTGCATCGCACTGAGCTCTTCGAGCACAGCGGCCCCTGCACCACCCATGCGCGCCCCATCCTCGAGTGTGACGATAGCTTGATGGCTATCGGCCATTTCCTCGATGAGCTGAACATCAATGGGTTTAACAAAACGCATATCCACAACGGTAGCATCTATTTTATCGGCCACCTGTAGGGCGTTATGCAGCAAGGTACCAAAACATAAAATCGCCACAGTATGACCACGACGACGCACCACGGCCTTACCAACAGGCACGGTATCAAAGCCAGCGGTTACTAATGCACCTACCCCCGAACCACGAGGATAGCGTACCGATGCCGGGCCTGGGTATTCGTAGCAAGTATTGAGCAGCAGCCGCGTTTCGTTTTCATCCGAAGGCGTGCTAATGACTAAATTGGGCACACAGCGCATAAAGGCAATATCATAATTACCCGCATGCGTCGCCCCATCAGCCCCGACATAACCGGCGCGATCCAACGCAAATGTAACGTCTAGGCTTTGCAAGGCCACATCATGAATCAACTGATCATAGGCGCGCTGCAAAAAAGTGGAATAAATAGCCACCACGGGCTTTTTCTCGGCACAAGCCAAGCCAGCCGCAAAGGTCACGGCGTGCTGTTCGGCAATACCCACATCAAAATAACGGCTGGGAAAGCGCTGTTCGAACTCGACTAAGCCACTGCCCTCGCGCATGGCTGGGGTAATGCCGTGCAAACGACTGTCTTTGTTAGCGCGGTCACAGATCCACTGCCCAAATACCTGCGTAAAACTGAGCTTTTTCGCTGGCTTAGGCTTGGCAGGCTGTATGCCAACATCAGGGTCAAAGCTACCTGGCCCGTGATACAAGACGGGATCAGCCTCGGCCAGTTTGTATCCCTGACCTTTTCGAGTGACCACATGCAGAAACTGCAACCCGCCCCGTTCACGTAAATTTTCCAGTGTAGGGATCAAACTATTAAGATCATGCCCATCAATGGGGCCAACATAATTAAAACCGAACTCTTCGAAAAGAGTAGCGGGAGCAAGTACGCCTTTAGCATGCCCTTCAAAACGGCGAGCCAATTCGAGTACAGGGGGCACATGTTGTAAAAAGGCCCGCCCCACATCTTTGGCTGCAGCATAAAAACGACCCGACAGCAAACGCGCCAAATAGTGATTCAACGCCCCTACTGGCGGTGAAATAGACATGTCGTTGTCATTTAGGATGACTAAAAGATTGATCCCTGGAATCACGCCTGCATTATTTAGTGCCTCGAAAACCATCCCGGCAGTCATCGCACCATCGCCAATGACAGCCAAGTGTTGGCGATCGATGCCGGCGTTACGGGCGGCCACAGCCATTCCCAAGGCAGCCGAGATAGAGGTTGACGAATGCGCCGTGCCAAAATCATCAAATTCAGATTCAGAGCGCTTGGGGAAACCGGAAATCCCACCTTTTTTGCGTAAACCGTCCATCAAATCGCGACGACCGGTGAGGATCTTGTGTGGATAGGATTGATGGCCCACATCCCAGATCAAGCGGTCGTTGGGTGTCTCGAAGACATAATGCAGTGCGAGTGTGAGCTCGACCACGCCGAGATTAGACGACAAATGACCACCGGTCTTGGCCACTGACTGCAATACAAACTCGCGCAACTCATGCGCCAGCGCATCGAGATCCGAGCGTTTAAGCGCACGCAGATCATGGGGGGATTGAATGTCTTGTAACTTTACAGATGCCATAGATAACCTTGGGCGCTGACTAAACGACCGCCGAAACCAAAATCGAATTAATTATTGTAGTGCTTTTCTGCGTACAGTTGTAGCATGCCGCATTTTTTTCTAGCCACAAACTGCATTAATGATCACGTGCTGCAATAAAATGCGCCAATACACCTAGTGTTTGGCGGCCTTCGCCAATAGGTAACAACGCAGATTGTGCTTGTTGAACCAACTGCTGCAAGAGTTCTTGAGCTGCCTCTAGCCCCATCAAACTGACATAAGTAGGTTTATTTTGAGCCTGATCTTTGCCAGCAGTTTTGCCTAAAGTGTCTGTATCTGCGATCACATCCAGAATATCATCAGCCACCTGAAACGCCAATCCAACCGCATCTGCATAGTCCCGCAAGTGATTACGTACTTTTGAGCTGGCCCCGGCTACAATCCCCCCTAAGAGCACACTGGCCTTAAGCAACGCACCAGTTTTCATTTCATGCATGGTGCGCAGTTCTTTAAGCGAAAGTTGCTGTCCAACATGATCGCAATCAATAGCTTGCCCACCAACCATGCCCTGACTGCCGATGGCGCGAGAAAGTTCAGCCACGGCCTGCACAATCAGCGCTGGAGCAATAGGCATAGTAGCCAATGCCTCGAATGCCAAAGGCTGTAATGCGTCACCGACCAACATGGCTGCCGCCTCATCATAGGCAACATGTACCGTTGGCTGACCGCGACGCAAAACATCATCGTCCATGCAAGGCATGTCATCATGAACCAATGAATAAGCATGAATCATTTCAACCGCAGCAGCACAATGATCAATCGCTTTTTGCTGTGCTGCACTTAAAGATTTGCCCCCTGTGGCGGCCTCGCCCGCAGCATACACCAAAGCAGCACGGATGCGTTTTCCACCGCCCAACACAGCATAGCGCATCGCATCATGCAAACGCTGAGGCACTGTGTCATCTGAGAGCATCAAACTCTCTAGTACCTGTTCAACCTGCGCTGCCCGATATTCGAGAATCTGTGCTGCGCGCATGGTATCAGTCGTCATTCAATCACCTCTAATTAGCCAACATCTATCGGGGCCCCACTATGGGCAACCCATTCACTCCATGAGCCTGGATATAACGCAGATCCACTGAGCCCAGCCAACTCCATGGCAAATAAATTATGGCATGCCGTAATCCCAGAGCCACATTGGTGCACCACTTGGTCGGGGGATACGCCTCGGATAAATGATGTCCACTCGGCCCGTAATTGTTCGGCACTTTTGAAGCTGCCATCAGAATGCAGATTTTCGCTGCTAGGCCGATTGAATGCCCCGGGAATATGGCCAGCCACGGGATCCAAAGGCTCAACCTCACCGCGATAACGCTCTGCGGTACGGGCATCAATAATACACAATTCAGGCGCATCGAGCTGAGCCAAAATTGTTTCGCGCAACTGCAACGGCATATGTCCTTGTTTAGCATCATCTGCCAAAACATTCGTTAACCCTAACTGCTGTGCAATTGCAGTTACATAATTGACATTGGCTGGACCTTCATCAACTGGGCCCCCAGCCGCCTGCCAGGCCTGCCAGCCACCATCAAGTAAAGCCACCTTGGTTAGCCCTGCCCAACGCAGCATCCACCACAATCGAGCAGCAAACTGACCGTTGCTGGCATCATACACAATGATTTGCTGCTCAGGAGTGAGATGTAGCTGTTGCAAGAGTTGCTTGAATAAAGCTAATTGCGGCAAGGGATGGCGCCCATTTTTGCCGGTACTGCGCCCCACCATCACACGACTTTGATCAAAAAACAAAGCCCCAGGAATACGCGCCTGCTCGTAAGCCTGCACGCCCACCTGCGGATCGGTTAAGTCATAACGTGTATCAATAAACACAGCATCATCAGCTGCGAGACTAGCCTGTGCCTGTGCCACAGAAAAAAGAATGGACTGACTCATAGGATCCCTTTGTGCTGGAAATTTTATGCCGGTACTCTTTGTTGCTCAAAAATGAGTTCAAACTGCCCCGCGCTTTGTGGTGGCTGCACTGGATTTCGCAGCGGACTCGCCCCGCAGCACCCTATTTTCGGTATAAGTGCGCCAAGCAGAAAGCAACCCGGATACAATAATCAAAAGCATCCCCAACCAGGCCAAAGCATCGGGCCAATCACCCCATAACAACACGCCCAGCAAGGTAGCAAAGATGATTGTACTGTACTGCAACGCAGCCGTTAATAAGGTCGAGCCATAACCAAATGCCCGGGTCAGTGCCAACTGCCCAAACAAACCAGACACTCCGACCACAGCCAAAGACAGATAAGCACGCCAATCAATTGCTGGCCAACCTACTGCCCCCATCACAACAAGACTGGTGAGGCACACAAAACTAGAAAAAATGAACACCGTCCGCCACTCGGGCTCGCCCACCAACCCCAACTGACGAATTTGCATCATTGCAACCGCAGAAAACGCCCCTGAAATAATCCCCAACAAGCCGGGAAACCACTGTTCATCACCAAAACTGGGACGCAAAATAACCAAAACCCCTATAAATCCCGCTAAAACAGCCAGCACACGTAAAGGATCACTCTGGCTACCGCCAAAGAACAACATCCAAATGCCAATAAAAAGCGGGGCTGTATAGGTTAAACTAACGGCCGTTGGCAGTGGTAGCATCGACATCGCGAAAAAGCTCAGCCACATGGCTGAGATCCCAAACAAATTGCGACGGATGTGCAAACTCCAACTCAACGGAACCAAACTCAATTTTTTTAGTCTAGTCCATGCAAAGAGAATAAATACAGAAGGCAGGCCGCGAAAGAATATAATTTGCGCTAAATTAGCATCGAAATCGGCAGAGAATTTCACGCTGGCACCCATGATCGCAAACATGGCACAGGTCACCAGCATCCATAAAGACTGCATGCAGCAAAATCCAGTTATAGTTAGTGGCGGCAAAGTTAAATAATATACTCTGCTTGAAAATGAAAACTAGAGTACAAACATTTTGGGCTATCACCAACCGGACACTTCAACCATTACTGGGCACGTTGCTATTGAAGGATACGTTATGCAAAGAGTTTTACTATTTTTAGCGACCAACTTGGCGGTCGTTGTCGTGCTAAGCATTTTCATGAATATTTTTGGGGTTGGCCGCTACCTCACCGCCAATGGAATTGACCCCACACAATTATTGATATTTTCGGCCATTATTGGTTTTTCAGGCTCGATAATTTCTTTGCTCATGAGCAAGCGAATGGCTCTGCTCAGCACCCGAGCACAGGTCATTGATCCCCAATCGCCCCGCAACCAACGCGAGGCCTGGTTGGTTGAAACCGTACATCAGCTGGCCGATCGAGCCGGCATCGGGCACCCACAGGTTGCCGTTTATGAGGGTGCACCCAATGCCTTTGCCACAGGCGCTTTTAAAAATGATGCTTTAGTCGCTGTATCCACAGGCTTATTACAAAGCATGAACGAAGAAGAGGTTGCTGCCGTACTGGGCCACGAAGTAGCCCACGTTGCAAACGGTGACATGGTCACATTAACCCTCATCCAGGGGGTGGTAAACACCTTTGTGATTTTCTTGGCCCGCGCAGTTGGCTTTTTTATTGATCGCGCCCTGTCACGGAATGACCGAGGCGGCGTTGGTTTTGGTTATTACATCACCGTCATCGTCTGCGAGATAGTTTTTGGTATTTTGGCTTCTATTATCGTGGCGTGGTTTTCACGCCAACGTGAGTATCGCGCCGATGCAGGTTCAGCCCAGTTGCTAGGCTCGACCCAGCCCATGATCCACGCGCTGGCGCGTTTGGGCAATGTTGAACCAGGCGAACTCCCCAAAAACATCGAAGCTGCTGGAATATCGGGTGGGCCCAGCATGGCTGCTTTATTTGCTACGCACCCACCCATTGAGGCTCGTATTCAGGCATTGCAACAAATGCAAGAACAATAGCAAAGACAATCACTGACAACTGGCTGGGCTAACTGCGCTACAGATTGCAGCTGATGCATTTAATGTGCATTTGCCCAGCTATCACCTACCCCGACCTCTGCGATCAAAGGCACATCCAAAGTCGCAATAGTACACATCAGCTCTGGCAGTTGCTTAACCAGCAAATCAACTTCATCCTCGGCGGCATCGAACACCAATTCGTCATGCACCTGCATCACCATCAAGCTACGCATGTCATTATCAACAAGCCATTGCTGAACTTTAACCATGGCCATTTTAATCAAATCTGCCGCAGTGCCTTGCATTGGTGCGTTAATGGCAGCGCGTTCTGCCGCCGCAACCCGCGCGCCACGCCCGGTTTTGAACTCGGGGAAATACAAACGACGCCCGAATACGGTTTCCACATAGCCTTGCTTGCGTGCTTCGGCCTTGATGCGTTCCATGTAATCAGCCACACCAGGATAGCGCACAAAATAACGATCAATATAGGCCTTGGCTGCATCACGCGTGATGCCTAAATTATTAGCCAAACCAAATTGACTCATACCATAAATGAGCCCAAAGTTGATGGCTTTAGCAGCATAGCGCTGATCGCCTGAGACATCACCCAAGGGCACAGAAAATATTTCTGCTGCTGTGGCACTATGCACATCACCACCCTCATCAAACACCTTTTGCAGATTTTTGTCTCCGGACACATGAGCCATGATACGCAATTCAATTTGCGAATAGTCTGCTGCGACCACCTTGCCCAAACTAGATACAAAGGCCTCTCGTACTTGTCGTCCTGCAGTGGTACGCACAGGTATGTTTTGCAAATTGGGCTCAGATGAAGACAAACGCCCCGTAATCACCGCCGCCTGAGCGTAACGCGTATGCAGTCGATGGGTCTTGGCATTAACCATTTTAGGCAGCTTGTCAGTATAGGTGGACTTGAGCTTAGCTACCCCACGATACTCAAGTAATAACTTAGGCAGTGGGTACTCATGCGATAAGCGGGTCAGCACCTCTTCATTAGTCGATGGTGCGCCTGTCCGTGTACGTGTTTGTACAGGCAATCCCAATTTATCAAACAACACCTCGCCCACTTGCTTGGGTGAATTGAGATTAAAGCTTTGGCCAGCGATTTCAAACGCCTCTTCTTCGAGCTCGAGCAAACGTTTGCCCTGACGATCACTTTGCTCTTTGAGCTTGTCACTATCTATCGCGACGCCGTTACGCTCGACCACTGTCAGTACCTCGGACAAGGCGACTTCGAGCGCATAAATACGCTCTAAGCCCTCGGCAGCATGTATTTTTGGGCGCATCAGCAAGTGCAAGCGCAAAGTAAAATCAGCGTCTTCGCAGGCATAGTGTGAGGCAGTCTCGATGGCCACCTGATCAAAACCAATCTGCTTGGCCCCTTTGCCACAGATATCCTCGTAGGTCTTGCCCGCCTGCCCTAACCAACGCAAGGCCACCTGATCCATACTTACGCGTTGATGTGCTTCGAGTACATAGGCCTGTAGCATAGTGTCATCAGTAATGCCACGTAATTGCACACCTTCGTTAGCCAGCACATGTGTGTCGTACTTTGCGTTATGCAAAACCTTGGCTGCCTCTTGGTTTTCTAGCCAAGGACGCAATTGCTCAAGCACCCACTCTTTATCTAACTGCTCATCTGTAGCATCTGGCCCAGTGTGTGCCACCGGGATATAAGCACCCTCACCAGGGCGGACACTAAAAGATAACCCCACTAAACGGGCTTGCATAGGGTCTAATGAGGTAGCCTCGGTATCCAACGCAACTATGTCGGCCTCTTGTAGTTTCTGTAGCCAGGCGGTGAGCTCATCCTGAGTGGTAATGGTATGATATGAGATCGTCTCGGGCTCGATAACCGCATCCTCATCAGAGGCTATAACAACTACATCTGCCTCGGTTTGTGTCTCGCGGCGTTTTTGTCTGCGCCCGCTCTCGGGTTCGATATCAGGATCGTTGGTGAGCTCACGCAAAAAGGTCCTAAAACCAAACTCGTGAAACAGCTCAATCAACAAATCGGTCTCCTGTGGAACAGGCGTGAGCGTTTCAGGATCATTATCAATCACCGACAAATCGCAATTGGTTTTTACGGTCACCAATCGACGTGTCATATCAAAGTTGGGGATAAAATCACGCAAATTTTGTCCGACAACCCCCTTGATCTCGTCAGCTTTGGCAATAATGTTATCAAGACTACCGTATTTTTGTAGCCAACGGGCTGCAGTTTTATCACCAACACGAGCTACACCGGGGATGTTATCTGACGAATCCCCTTTTAGCATGAGATAATCTACAATCTGTTCTGGGCGGACCCCATAGCGATCAATGACACCTTGAATGTCTTGGCGGTCATTATTCATTGTGTTGACCAATTCGACCTGTTCATTGACTAACTGAGCCAGGTCTTTGTCACCAGTTGAAACTATTGTGTGGATACCACGATCGCTAGCCAAATGGGCCAGTGTGCCGATAACATCATCTGCCTCGACACCCGGAACACATAATAAAGGCCATCCCATTGCTTTTATGATCTGGTGTAGTGGCTCGATTTGACACGCCAGCTCTTGGGGCATTGGGGGGCGGTTAGCCTTGTAATCAGCATAAATTTTATCGCGAAAGGTCTTGCCTTTGGCATCAAAAATGCAGGCCAAGTAGTCGGCATGATAGTCTTCGCGAATACGACGCAGCATCGAGATTACCCCCTGCATCGCCCCAGTGGGGTGCCCTTCAGCATTGCGCAAATCAGGCAATGCATGAAAGGCTCGGTATAAATAGCTAGAACCATCAATGAGTAATAAGGTTTTTTTCATGTCAAATAATAACTCTGATCGTTTGCCCGCAAGTGCACAAATCCCAACAATAATGTCTGAGCTCACTGCCGCTGCAGATACCCTCGAAGTGATCGATCTGGGTATTAGCGTTTTTGGTAGTGCACGTGTACGCCCAGACAACCCCTACTACGAGCTCGCCCATGAATTGGGCAAACGATTAGCTGAGGCAGGCTACACCGTCATTGCTGGGGGTGGTCCTGGAATCATGGAGGCCGCCAACAAAGGTGCGTACACTGCAGGTGGTAAAAGTGTTGGTTTAAATATACGCTTACCGCGCGAAACCAGCAACAACCCCTATCAAACCCATAGCCTGCAGTTTGAATATTTTGTTTCGCGCAAAGCGACCTTTTTCATGCATAGCGCTGCCTATGTAGCCTTGCCAGGGGGATTTGGAACCTTGGACGAATTTTTCGAGGCCATCACCCTGGTACAAACAAAAAAAATGCCCCCTGCGCCTATCATTCTGATCGGCCGCGAGTTTTGGCAAGGACTCATCGATTGGATTAGAGATCATTTGGTTAGCAACGGCTTTATCTCTGCTGCTGATATCGACCTAATTACTGTCACCGATGATATTGACGAGGCAATGAAAATCATTCACGACTGCTGCTCACAATTCGTAGACTTGGCCGATGCACCACGCCCCTACCTGCCACGCGAGCGCTTTTAATCAAATTGGGCTCGGTATTTACCGAGCCCAAATCTAATGCACCATAACAATTACTAGTTAGGCACTGACCTGTCGTGCATAACGACGGCGCTCGTGCTCTTTTAAATAACGCTTGCGCAAGCGAATAGACTCTGGGGTGACCTCGACCAACTCGTCATCATCAATAAAGTGCACCGCGTATTCTAGATTAAGTGCGATGGGCGGCACCAAATCAATGTGCTCATCTTTACCCGATGCGCGTACGTTGGTGTGTTTTTTCTCACGGATAGGATTCACCACCAAATCATTGTCACGATTATGAATACCTACGATCATACCTTCGTACACAGGCTCATTAGGGCTGACAAACATACGCCCCCGCTCTTGTAGCTTCCATAGTGCATAAGCCACGGCCTCGCCATCATCCTGACTGATAAGCACCCCATTACGACGCTCGGCAACACTGCCCTCACGCATTGGCGCAAACTCATCAAATATGTGACTCATCAGACCAGTACCGCGTGTCAACGTCATGAATTCAGTTTGAAAGCCGATTAAACCACGGGCAGGAATGCGATATTCCAAACGTGAACGCCCCTGACCGTCGGGTTGCATATTGACCAACTCGCCACGGCGACTGCCCAGCTCTTCCATGACCCCGCCCTGGTGATCGTCTTCGATATCCACCGTCAATAACTCATAAGGCTCATGCATTTGGCCATCAACCTCTTTGAGCAAGACCTGTGGACGTGACACCGCCATTTCATAACCCTCGCGGCGCATGTTTTCAATCAGAATGGTCAGATGTAACTCACCCCGACCACACACCTCGAAAACAGTCTCATCATCAGTGTCATTAACACGCAACGCCACATTGGCTTTAAGCTCGCGGTGCAAACGCTCACGCAACTGGCGACTGGTCACAAATTTACCTTCGCGACCCGCTAACGGCGATGTGTTGACCATGAAATTCATACGCAATGTGGGCTCATCGATACTCAGCAAAGGCAATGCTTCGGGCTGTTCGACATCAGCAACCGTGCACCCAATAGTGAGGTCGTCAATTCCGTTGATGAGCACAATGTCACCGGCAACAGCCTCTTCGACCGGCGCATGCTGCAGTCCCTGAAATTTAAGAACCTGATTAATCTTGGCAGTTCTTTGCTCGCCCTCTGGACCATGCATGACCAAAACCTCTTGGCCCGCCAGCAAACGCCCACGGTTCACACGACCAATACCAATCTGCCCAACATATGAACTATAGTCCAAAGAGCAAATCTGTAGTTGTAACGGGCCCTCTACATCGTCTTCACGCTGGGGCACATGCTTGATAATGGCCTCAAACAAAGGGCGCATATCACCTTCATAAACCTCTTCGTCCAAGCTCGCATAGCCTGACAAGCCTGATGCATACAGAATGGGAAAATCCAACTGCTCATCAGTGGCACCGAGTTTATCAAAAAGGTCAAAAGTCTCGTTAATCACATAGTCAGGGCGTGCTCCTGGCCGATCAATTTTGTTAACTACAACGATAGGCTTGAGACCTAACTCCAAGGCTTTACGCGTGACAAAGCGTGTTTGCGGCATAGGCCCTTCGACTGCATCTACCAACAACAAAACCCCATCCACCATGGAAAGGACGCGCTCAACCTCACCTCCAAAGTCCGCGTGACCAGGGGTATCAATGATATTAATGTGAACATCATCAAATTCCACGGCACAGTTTTTGGCCAAAATAGTGATGCCACGTTCGCGCTCAATATCATCCGAATCCATAACACGCTCGGAGACTTGCTCATTAGACCTAAAGGTGCCGGCCTGACGAAGTAATTGATCAACGAGAGTGGTCTTGCCATGATCAACGTGAGCAATAATGGCGATATTTCTTAAAGCACGACTCATCTATGGGTGTCCTATAATTTAAAAATTAACTGGCAACAGCTCGGCAGGTAGATCAGCACCCTTGAGTAACCACCGATCAATATCGACGGGGGCCTCAAGGGCAACTGCGGTCTGCAAACTACGCAAGCTATAGCCTGTATCAATATCAAATGGCCCTATACGAGTACGGCGTAAGGCCGTCAAATGCGCATAACACCCCAGGACTCGGCCAATGTCTTGTGCCAAAGTGCGTACATAGGTGCCCTTGCTGCAATGCACCTGTAGGGTCAGGCTATGTGCTGTCTGACATAAACGTTTGAGGCTATATATCTGCACCTCGCGGGCCGCCCGCTTTACCTCTAGCCCTTGGCGAGCATATTCATACAAAGGGCGACCATCTTTTTTTAATGCCGAGTACATCGGTGGCATTTGCTCTATGGTGCCTGTAAACTGCGGCAGCAACGCATCGATCTGCTCGGGCGTTATCTCAAAAGATGTAGCAGCAGTCACCGTCACATCACCATCTAGATCGGCTGTAGTAGTCTCAGCCCCCCAGTTGAGGGTGGCAATATAACTTTTATCCGCTTCTAGCAAAGGCCCGGCTAACTTGGTTGCCCGGCCAAAACAACAGATCAGCAAACCCGTTGCAAATGGATCCAACGTACCCGTATGACCTGCTTTACGCGCATCATATAAACGACGCGCTCGCTGCAAAGCGTGGTTGCTAGACATACCGACAGGCTTGTCTAATAAAAACAATCCATCTAACAAACGACCACGACGACGGCGCGACATAAAACCACTAAAAGAAATGTTAACTGAAAGGACTAGTTGTCCGTTTCGTCATCCGAGCTCTGCTGATGCTCTTGGCTGACTTGATCAATAAGACGACGCACCTCGTCACCCCGTTGCATACGGTCATCATAAAGAAAACGCAAAACTGGTACCGTATGAATATGCATCATTTTAAATAATTGCGCATGCAACCAGTGGGCTTTCTCATCGAGTGCCTTTTGAGCTTTTTCTGGCTCGGCACCCAACACCGTGAAATAAACCTTGGCGTGCGCATAGTCGGCAGACAGATCTACCTCCGTCAGAGTGATTAAGCCTGCCGTCGATACATCAATCTCGCGTTGAATAAGGATGGCAATATCTTTTTGTATTTGTTCTGCCAAGCGGGCATTACGCCCGCTGTTTTTTGCTTGTCGAACCATAATTAAACCTATAAGGTACGAGCGATTTCTTTGATTTCAAAGATTTCGAGTTGATCGCCAACCTTGATGTCATTGTAGCCGCGCAATGTGATACCGCAATCAAATCCTTGGCGTACCTCGCGTACATCATCCTTAAAGCGACGCAGGGTATCAAGATGCCCGGTCCAAATAACCACATTGTCACGCAACACCCGAACCTGAGAATCGCGACGAACCAGACCCTCGGTAACCATACATCCAGCCACATTACCCACTCGTGAAATACGGAAGACCTCGCGAATTTCGACCATACCGATCACCTCTTCGCGCTCTTCGGGGGCCAACATGCCAGAAAGTGCAGACTTGACGTCTTCGATGGCATCATAAATTACGTTGTAGTAGCGGATTTCGATGTCATTTTGCTCAGCTTGTCGGCGTGCTGTTTGCTCTGCACGTACATTAAAACCAATAATCACTGCATTAGATGCAATTGCCAAGTTGACGTCGCTCTCAGAAATACCCCCCACAGCCGCGTGGATGATTTCCACCTTGACCTCTTCGTTGGCGAGTTTCTCCAAAGAACTCACAAGTGCTTCCTGAGAGCCTTGCACATCAGTCTTCACAATCAATGATAGAGTCTTGACCTCGTCAGAAGTTTCTTCGAAGAGCGACTCTAGTTTGGCTGCTTGTTGACGGGCCAGCTTGACGTCGCGGTATTTACCTTGGCGGTACAAGGCAATTTCGCGTGCTTTACGCTCATCAGCCATAGCAATGAGCTCGTCACCTGCTGCAGGGACCTCGGTCAAGCCCTGAATTTCAACAGGAATAGAAGGACCGGCAGCCTCAATGCGCTTACCTAATTCATTATTCATGGCTCGTATACGACCGTAGCTGGCACCAACCAATACGGTATCCCCTTGGTGCAAGGTTCCACTTTGGACCAAGACCGTTGCCACCGGACCACGACCACGATCCAGACGGGCCTCGATGACAATGCCGCGAGCAGGTGTATTGACGGCTGCGCTAAGCTCGAGCATTTCGGCCTGAAGCACAACGTTTTCAATCAGTTCGTCAATGCCCTCGCCCGTTTTTGCAGAGACCCCTACAAAGGGTACATCGCCACCGTATTCTTCGGGGACAACCTCTTCGCTAAGCAGCTCTTGTTTGACCCGATCGGGGTTGGCCTCGGGCTTGTCCACCTTTGTGATAGCTACGACCAAAGGCACCTCGGCGGCACGAGCGTGATGAATCGCCTCGCGTGTTTGGGGCATTACCCCGTCATCAGCAGCGACTACTAAAATTACGACGTCAGTAGCTTTGGTACCACGCGCACGCATGGCCGTAAAGGCTTCGTGACCCGGGGTATCTAAAAAGCTGACATTGCCGTTATCTGTTTTAACGTGATAAGCACCAATATGCTGCGTGATCCCACCAGCCTCGCCAGAGGCGATTTTAGTGCGGCGGATATAGTCCAGCAAAGAAGTCTTACCATGGTCTACGTGACCCATCACTGTGACTACTGGGGCGCGAGACTCTTCGACGGCGTCCTCGTGAACCACATCATCCAGATAGGATTCGGGGTCGTCTAGCTTGGCCTCTACAGCAGTGTGGCCCATTTCCTCAACCAAAATCATGGCGGTTTCTTGGTCCAGCACCTGGTTGATCGTCACCATCTGGCCTAATTCCATCAGATGCTTGATCACCTCAGTTGCCTTAAACGCCATCTTGTGCGCCAAATCGGCCACTGTGATGGTTTCGGGAACCTGAATTTCGCGCTTGATAAACTCGGGCTGTTGCGGCTGCTGTCTTTGCTGGCCGCGTTGCTCATCTTGTTGGCCGCGACGACCACGGCGGCGACCACGAGCTGGCTCGCGCCAGCCTTCTTGGCCTGCACGTCCAGAGGCCACCTCGGCACGTGATGGACGTTTGCGTGCAGAGCGCTGCTCGGCTGCTTTGGTTTGCTTGCTGCTCTTCTTTTCGCTCTCGACCTTTTCTGCCTTGCTGTCCTTTTTACCCCCCTTGCGACGTGCGGGCTTTTCAGTTGCACGTAATACGCGACGAGGGCGGTTTAACATTTCGCTGATTGCAGCGGCTTCGGCTGCTGCAGCTTTGCGTGCGCGCTCTCGCTCTTCGTGGTCGTCTTCGCTGACCTCGGAATCCAATGCAGGATGAACCTCATAGTCACTACTGCCTGTGGATTCAGCTGCGCGCTCGGCACTGGCTGCTTTTTTAGCAGCGGCGCTGGCCTTTTTAGCAGACTTGGTCGCGGCTGTTTTAGCTGTTTTAGTTGGTTTGGGTGATTTGGAATCGGTCTTGGAAATCTGTTCTGCCACGTCAGGCTTGCCTTTTGTATCTGATACTTCTTTAGTGGATGCCGCAGCGGTCTCATCCTGGGCATCGGTTTTCTCTGCCGCGGGCTCGGATTGAGATGCAGTTTGTTCTGCATCGGGAGCCTCAGTAGCGGGCTGTTTCTGGGAATCTGTCTGTTCCGCTTTGGGTGCGTCTTTAGTTGAGTCGTCCTCGGTAGACGCTGATTGCTCTGCGGGGGACTCTTCTTCTGTGTCTGTCTGGTGTTGAGCCTCTGGCTGCTGCTTGGGTGCCTCTGCAGCAGACATATCGTCCTCGGTGGACGCCGCAGCCTCAGTAGGCTGAGCGGCAGCTAATTGATCAGCTACCTCTTTGGCCACATCTTTATCGACTGCCTCTGATTGAGGTGCACCCTGAGTATCAGGGACCTCATGATCATGAGCGCTCTCTTGGGTAGCACCGTCCTTTTCTGTGGGGCTGGCCTCGACCGGCCTAGCAGCCTGAGCCGGCATTGTAGATGCCTGTTGCTCGGGCTGTTCAGCGGTGCTCTCTGCTACGTCTTTTTCGGCATCGCTCTGCTCATCGGCACCCTGAGCAGCCTGGGCACGCAGTTCCTCTTGGCGTTTGGCTGCCTCGGCCAATAATTCAGAACGATCTCTTTTCACAAAAACGCGGCTACGGCGCGTCTCGACAGGGATAGTGCGGGAACGGCCCGAACTATCTGCCTGGCGTATCTCGGAGGTCTCGCGATGCGTCAGGGTAATTCGACGACTACCGTGCGCACGACGTTGCAACGATGTGAGCAGCTTTGCCTTGTCCGCCTCGGTGATAGGATCATCAACCGAGCTCAGCTCGATCCCGGCATCGCGGAGTAACTCTAAGAGCTCCTTGGCAGGTCTGTTCAGCTCGTTTGCAAATTGGGCGACAGTAGTACTAGACATTCGACTCTCTCTTGAACTCATTATTCTAATAAATTAACCCCAACCTAAACAAATTTAACGCGACAATTACGATTAAGACTCGTCTTCGAACCAATCCGCGCGTGCAGCCATAATGAGCTCACTGGCCTGTTCAGGCTCGAGCTTTGTTATTTCACAAAGCTCGTCAGTGGAAAGCTCGGCCAAATCATCAACCGTCAGGATTTCGTTTTTAGCCAATTCGGCCAACATTTCAGTATCTAAGCCCTCGAGCTCTTTGAGCTCGGGCGATACCTTTTGTACCAGCTCTTCGATTTGGATGGCTTCGGTTAACAAGGCATTGCGAGCACGGGTACGGAGCTCTTCAACAATATCCTCATTAAAGGCTTCGATATCCAGTAGCTCTTGGACGGGCACATAGGCCACCTCTTCGAGACCGGAAAAGCCCTCGAGAATCAGGATATTGGCGATTCCCTCGTCCACATCCAGGCGCTCCATAAAGGTGCTGAGCAATTCCTTGCGCTCTTGCTCGGCGCGATCTTCGCTTTCTTCGGGGGTCATGATGTTGATCTGCCAGCCTGTTAGCTCAGAAGCCAAACGCACGTTTTGGCCTCGGGCGCCAATCGCTTTGGGCAGATTTTCCTCATCCACCACCACGTCCATGGCCTCTTTATCTTCGTCAATGATAATAGACAGGACATTAGCGGGTGCTAATGCACCGATTACAAACTCGGCTGGATCCTCGGACCACAGCACAATATCTATCTGTTCGCCACCAAGCTCATTGCGCACAGCAGTCACACGTGAACCACGCATCCCGACGCACGTACCAATAGGATCAATACGTGAATCATAGGCCACTACAGCTATTTTAGCGCGTACGCCAGCATCACGTGCAGCGGCCTTGATTTCGAGTAACCCTTGTTCTATTTCAGGCACCTCGTTTTCAAATAATGTGCTCACAAATTCGGGGGCAATACGCGACAGAAACACCTGCTGACCGCGGGCATTTTTATCAATGCGCTTGACCCAAGCCCGAACCCGATCACCCACGCGGATAATCTCGCGGGGGATCATTTCACTGCGCGGCAAACGAGCCTCGAGCTTGCCTGCCTCGATAATTGCATCACCGCGATCAAGGCGCTTTACTGAGCCCATAATAACTTTTTCATCGCGTTCGAGGAACTCGCTAAGCATTTGCTCGCGCTCGGCATCGCGAATACGCTGCAAAATAGCTTGCTTGGCCGCTTGGGCGCCAATCCGGCCAAACTCAAAGTGCTCGAGCTCTTCTTCGATATAGTCACCCACCTGCACGTCTTGTGCATAGGCCTGTGCATCGGACAAAAGCTCTTGGCGATCGGCCTCTTGGAGGCCTGCCTCGTCAGGCACCACCAGCCACCGTCGATATCCAACATAATCACCGCTCTCGCGGTCGATCTCTACGCGGATATCCACGTCCTCGGTAAACACTCGCCGCATCGCTGACGCCAATGCGCCTTCGAGTGCCTCGAATACTACCACTGGCTCAACGCCTTTTTCACGTGCCAGTGCATCGACTAGCAAAAGAATTTCGCGACTCATCGCTTTCTACCCTTGAAATCAAGAATGGGATCCAGACGTGCTCTTTCAACGTCATCAAAACAGAAGGTTAGATCCCGAACACCACCCGATGCTGCTTCTACCTCTAGCACAAACTCGGTATCGTGATCGACCTCATCTGCTGTCATATCAGTGGGCGCATGCAACACCCCGCGAAAAACCTTTTGGTTTTCGAGGGCCTCGTATAAACGCAACTCGACGCGCTCGCCCGCGAAACGCACAAAATCAGCCAAACGCTTTAACGGACGATTTACTCCGGGCGAGGCCACCTCGAGGCGGTGGTAATCCACGTCCTCGACCTCGAAAACCCGTGAAAGCTGCCGCGATACGGTTTCGCAGTGATCAACATTCACCCCACCAGGGTGGTCAATGACAACACGCAACAACCCGCCTTGGCCGCGCTCAACATCCACGAGCTCGAACTCGGAGCCCTGCAAGGTTTCCTGTGCTAAAGAAAAAATATCCGTCATAAAATCAAAAAAAATGGGCTGTTTGCCAGCCCACTACCACCGAGTGTCTGGATGCCACAAAATAGCCAGTGGCCCCAAGCATTTGAACATAAGGCAAATTATAGCAAACTATGACTGCTAAACTTGCTAAGCCCTGTATTTTAACAGAAATCCACTAAATTAACAGTGATATAGCTGCTAAAAC
>DATGTW010000021.1:0-2793 GCA_035301625.1 Paenalcaligenes sp. | reverse complement strand
GTCATCTGGTACAAGTGGTCAATCACTACCTGCAGCAGAACATAGAAATCTGTGCCATCGGTATTGGCTTGGACCTGAGCCAGTTATATCGCGACAGCCTAATTGCCGATCTAGATAAAGGTTTGGACAACCATTTTCTGGATGATTTTGTACGCTGTTTGGTGCCGCGAAACCGACGTCATTTTTCGTACTGAGCCTCGATCTCCATCAAGGCACTGGCTGCCCGACGCAGTGCGGGTAATGCCTGCAAGGCCTTGTCAGGGGTCATGCGCATAATAGGTGCCTGGGTAGCAATAGCCAAATTGGAACGGCCCCCTTCTTTGCGGGGCACTAAGACGGCCACACAGAATAATCCAGGTAGAAACTCTTCGTTATCAAAAGCATAGCCCTGCTCGCGTACACGCTCACAATCTTGTTCGAGCTCTTCGAGACTCTGAATAGTATTGGGAGTAAACTGCTCCATAGGCGCATGGGCTAATAAACGACGGCGTTGGGCAGGTGGCATTTGCGCTAATAAAACCTTGCCACTGGCCGAGCAATGCACCGGCACGCGCGAACCTGGACGCAGGTAAAAACGTAGTGGTGCCTCGGTCTCGACACGATCCAAATAGAGGACCTCGCTGCCTGATAAAGCGGTCAAGTTACAACTTTCGCCAAGCTCATCAACCAGTGCTTTAAGAACCGCGTGACGGGCCCCGTGCTTGGTATCGTTAAGCAGTAAGTTTTCTGCAAATCGACGCAGCCGTTCGCCAATGCAGTAATGACGACCATCAGCATCGCGCACCAGCATCCTAGCCTGTTCTAGTTGTTGTAGCATGCGGTGCAATGTGGGTTTGGGCAAGTCAGTACTATCGACCAAATCCTGCAAAGAAAACTGCCGTTCTTGTGACACTATTTGCTCAAGCAAGCTGAACAAACGCATAGTGGGGGTATCCCCCGTTATTTTGACCGGCTCAAAAGGAACTTCCTCTATTGCTTTATTCATAGCCCCCTCAATAATCCCAGTAAGTAAAATTAATAATACCAGAATATACCTAAACTATTGACCGTAATACATTTTACAGATAAATTCATAATTTACGAGACTATTTATTCTATTTTTTGAGATAAGGGACAGCCATGGAAATATTAAACCAGATTATCGATGCCGCTAAAAAATCCCCCGCCCAAATTGCAGTCTCTGAGGCAGATGACCCTCGCGTTTTACAGGCCGCCCTCCGCGCCCAAGAAGCAGGTGTGGCTTCGGTTACGCTGGTCGGCAACACGGACAGCATACAGGCGACAGCACAATCTCTGGGGCTGAATATAGACCCGCTCACAATTGAGGATGTACAGCACTCTGATAAGCGCGCACCCCTGGCTGATGCTTTAGTACAACGTCGCAAACATCGCGGCATGACCTTGGAAAAAGCCCAAAAACAACTTAATGACCCGTTGGTGTTTGCCAACATGCTGGTACACCACGGTGATGTCCAAGGCGTGCTTTCTGGCGCTGTTTATAGCACTGCTGATGTCGTTCGCACTGCATTACAGCTAATCGGTACGGCGCCAGGCCATGACTTGGTTTCCAGCTTTTTCCTGATGGTGCTCGATAAGCCCCACCACCCCTGTCAACGTGCTGTAATCTTTTCGGACTGCGCTCTAGTGGTCGACCCCGATGAGACCCAGTTGGCCACTATTGCAACGGCAGCGGTTCAAAGTGCGCATGAACTATTGCCTGAACCCGCACGTGTTGCCATGCTTAGCTTCTCGACAGCTCAAAGCGCTAGTCACCCAATGGTAACTAAAGTCCTCAAGGCCACCGAAAAAGTTCGTGCTGCACTGCCTGACATCGCCATTGACGGCGATGTGCAATTTGATGCAGCCATTATTCCGGACATTGCTGCGCGTAAACTCAAGGAATCAAAAGTTGCTGGCCAGGCCAACGTTTTTATCTTTCCCGATTTAAATGCTGGCAATATCGGCTACAAAATCGCCGAACGCCTGGGAGGCGCCATCGCAATTGGCCCCCTCTTACAAGGGCTAGCTAAACCTGCTAACGACCTGTCCCGCGGTTGCAGTACTGATGATGTATTCAATGTCCTGGCCATCACCTCTTTGCAGGCGCAGCAACAGGAAAGCCCATGAGCGTCTTTGATACCGTCCTCTTGTTATTTATAGTCGCACTGGGCACCTATTTTCAAACGGTGACGGGGTTTGGGCTGGCTATGATCGTTATTGGCATAAGCAGCGGCCTGGAACTCACTAGCGTGCCTTTCATTGCCACTGTCGTCAGTATTATCAGTCTGGCCAACAGTGGTTTGGCGTTGCGCAACCACATCCATCACATCCATTGGGAATGCACGAACACTACCCTGCTAGGAGTAGTGCCCTCGAGTATTTTGGGTGTGCTGTTGTTGAACTATCTAAATGTTCAGGCCAAATACATTTTAGAATTTTTACTGGGTCTGGTCATCGTTTATAGTGGCGTCATCTTTGCCCTGCGCCCGCGTCAACGAAAAACTTTGTCACGCTTGCGCGCTTTTTTCAGTATCGGCTTTATTTCTGGTTTATGTGGCGGGCTTTTTGGCATGCCTGGCCCACCTATTATCTTTCATATGTACCGACAGCCGTTCACACTGGTAGAAACACGCAATATGCTGTTATTGATTTTTGCATGTACAGCATTTTCACGGACTGCCTATGAAGTAGTAGCTACCGGGCTACCCGAGAACTCACTGTTAGTCTCTTTATTGGCATTACCCTGTGTGGCTGCAGCAACAATTTTTGCGCAGCGCTTTCCACCCCCAGTAC
>DATGTW010000020.1:0-4396 GCA_035301625.1 Paenalcaligenes sp. | reverse complement strand
TATCTTCTTTGGTAATATTTTGGTCTTGATAGTGCCCTTGGAAGTCTCTGAGTGCATCATCAGTAATGGCTTCTCTGCGTACATAACCATCTTGGATGTTTTCATCGTTAGTAACGCCCGGTAAATCATTCTGTGAGTTTTTTTCTACCTTTTCATAATAATAAAGAGGGTGGCACTGACCTCCCGACAAGACATGTAAATCGGGAATCACATTCGACATCAAGCATGAAAATGCTGTGCTTTCTCCTGTCCCTATAACTTGTATCACCAAGTTCTCATGGGCAGGTGTGGGGAAAATTGAGGCGATTCTATACCGCATCTCGTTTAAAAGCACACTGTCATAAAAATACTGTCTGACAAAAGGCCGATACAACGCTCTTACAGCTATGCTTTGATCAAAGGACTCGGTATATTGACGACCTAAGTACTGTTGGATACCTCGAGTCCACTTCCCTCTCTTTAAATCCGTCTTAACCTCTTTCGCTACGAAAGCATTCCGCTCCCTAGCAGTGCTTATTTTATTTAGTTCGGGAGCCAGCCGTCCTATCTCTTCCTCATAAAAATCAATATGGCGCTTAACGTTATCTAATAAGCGTTCTTTATTGCCGTTGTATACCCAGACATCACGGCTTGATGCATTTCCTCTTGAACGCAACTCAAAAATCGCTCCGTCATCCCCATGCAATGGCTTCAACTCATAAAAATCCTCACTACGCTGGTTGAGCCAGTCATGAAAAGCATTAGGCTTGATGACTTCCCATTCCAGCTCTTTATAGCTGCCTGCCTCCTGAATCAAGTCCAGTTTTTCCTGGGTGGATAAGTAATCTCCAATATCGTGATAGTAAATCTTCGCTGGGCCTTGATGGTTTGGGTCTTTGACTAAAAGAGTAACAACAATTGGCGCTCTTGAACCACTACCAAAAACCTTTCCGCCTTCCATTCTGGAAAGCTCACCTGACGTCCTTTGGTTTCCCCGTAGGTCGTACACGTACACAGCTGAGAACTCTTCCTCAAAGCACTTGCGCACCCCTGCAGATGTATTACCATCCAACCAGCCGCCATTGGTCACAAGGGCAACCACGCCTTGCTCTTCAATACGGTCTGATGCCCAGCGTATGGCACGAATATAGGAATCATAAAGGCTGTTCTTATTAACGGCCTGAGAGTATTTGGCATAGGTTTCCTCAATGCGGGCATCCAGGCGAGAATATTTCGCCCCACCTTGTGATACTGAATACGGCGGATTACCCACAATGACTCGTATGGGCGCTTGGGTTTGTCGCTTGATACGCTCCGCATTGCCTGCCATTAATGATTCATCGAACCAATCTCGGTCTTCACGTAATCTAAAGGTATCTGTCAGCACAATGCCAGGAAAGTCGGCTTCGTCAGGCTGTTGGTCTAAGCGTGCTCTAAAAGCGCTTTCTATGTTGACCGTTGCTACGTAATAAGCCAAGAGCACAATTTCATTCGCATGTAGCTCGTGATAGTACTTGCGCTCCAAGTCGTAATCCGAAATCAGCCCTTCTTTTTGCAGCAAGCGCGTGATAAAAGTACCCGTACCTGTAAATGGGTCCAGCACATGCACATTATCATCACTAATGGTGCTGCCAAAATAACTAACCAACACGTCATTGGCCGATTGCAGGATGAAGTCCACAATCTCTACGGGCGTATATACAATGCCCAAATTCCTTGCGACATCCTCAAAGGCGGTCGCAAAGAAACTATCATAAAGACTGCGAATTAAATCCTGTCTAGATTTCTCACTTTTGGCGAGTTCCGCGCGGCGCGCAATGCTCTCGTAAAACTCATCCAGTTCTTTGGTCTCTGCTTCCACCCCGTATCTATCCATATGGCTCAGTACCTCGTGCATGGCCTTGGATACTGGGTTAGTCCGCTCTAATTCACGGCTGGGAAATAATGCATCAAAGACAGGGCGAGTAATCAGGTGCTGAGTAAGCAGTTCAACGGCTTGGTTTTTATCAACAGCAGGACTGATATTGTTTTTCAGACTGGCTAAAAACTCATCAAAGACCGCTTTGGCTTCAGCCTGATTAAGCATGTCATGAATACGCTCTTTGACTTGTTTAGCAATACGGGCCACATCCTTCGCCCAATCATGCCAGTATGTTGTATCGCCGAGCTTTTTGGGGATAGCGGCATAAACTGCCTCGGAAATCTCACCCAACGGCAAGGGTGGAAAATCAAATGCCAACTGGTCCTGACCGCTTGAAGAGGTGCCTTTATCGCTGCCTCCGCCATCAATAATCTGGATTTTATTGCGAAACTCCGCCTCGTCTACCAAGGACTCATCATGTGCTCTAAGCGCTTTGATAATTTTCCATATGCCTTGGAACTGTGGGTCACGATTGATGTAATTATCGTAATCAGTAAGTTTGTCGCTGGGAATTCCTACTGGCAGGATGATGTATCCATACTCTTTGTCACTACCGCTTTCAGCTGGGGGTTTACGCATTACCCGACCAACGGATTGCACAATATCAACCACTGAATCACGCGTATCAAAGAAAATCACCCCATCCAGTGCAGGGACATCGATTCCTTCGGATAAGCAGCGTGCATTGGACAAGACTCGGCATTTACCGTCCGAATCTTCTTTGAGCCACGAGAGTTTGTTTTGCCGGATTAAGGCATTCATCGAACCGTCGACATGGTCAAACTCACAAGCCAGCAGGTCATCGCGATCGCTCTCCCCTCTGAACATATCAACAATTTTGGGGAAAATATCAGTGAGTAATTTTGACCCACGAATGGAACTTGAAAATGCAATTGCCCGACGCATAGGCTTTAAGTCAAAAGATGGGGCTGCTTCCTCACCTGTTTCATCCACGACTTTGACGTCTTGCTTTGATAAACCTTTATAGGCACCGAAGATCTTGGCCAAAAACCTTGAATCAATAGCAGCTGGTGTTTTTTCATCACCCAAATGAGCGCTATAGGCATTCGCTACGCCTGCCATTTTGGTTTCATCCACGGCCACCAGTAGTACCCGATAATCACAAAGGAGCCCGTCACGTACGGCCTGGCCAAAGCCCAAGCGGTAAAATTCCGGCCCAAAGCGTGATTCATCATCCATGGAGTACAAAACCGCCTCGCGTTCAGAGGCTCTGGTTTTGGAAGGCGCATCAAAAATTCGTGGCGTCGCTGTCATGTACAAGCGCTTTTTGGCCTGCACCCATTGGTCGGAATGTACTTTTACAAACTCAGAATCTTCATCTCCACTGCGCGTCAGTCCCGTGGTACGATGCGCTTCATCACAAATAATCAAATCAAAATCACCCAAGCCTGCCTTTTGAGCACGGCTGACCTGGCTGATGGATTGATAGGTAGAAAAAATAATTATGCGTTTATCGCCATCGTAAGCACGCATTTGAGTGGCTGCTTTAACAATGGCTGCAGGGTCAGTGGTTGCAGGAAAAGGCAGGTCATGAACCCGAGTGTCCTCGTTATCACGCCCGACCTTAGTATCCGAACACACCGCAATCGCATGAAAAGGTTCCTCGGCGTCAATCGTCCATTCACGCAAAGACTGCGCCACCAAAGAAATAGACGGGGCCAAAAACAATACCACACCGCCTTTGGGTACCATCTCTTCGACAATATTCAAAGCCGTGTAGGTTTTACCCGTACCACAGGCCATGATGAGCTTGCCACGGTCGTGTTCTTTGAACCCCTCAATCACTTTATCCAAAGCAATCTGCTGGTGTGGCCGCAAGGATTTCTTCTTATCTAGCAGCACCATCGATTCAGGGCGCTCTAATTGATATTGCGACCAGTCGATTGGGCTTTCAGCCAAATCGGCAATAGATAAGCGTTCCACAGGGATTTGTTGGTGGGCCAGGCTTTCCTCGGCATTCCTATTCCACTGATCAGTGGTGGTAACAATAAGCCTATTGGAAAAAACCTGCTCATTGCCATCAACGATGTACTGTTTGCCAGATTCAGCTAAAAATGAGTCGATATTACCCTTGGCAATACGGGTTTCAGGCTGATAAAACTTGCACTGAATCGCCCAATAATTACCCGTAGCAGCCTCTCTGGCCACAATATCGATGCCGGTGTCACTGCCACGTCTATCTGGCCATTCAGACCACAGCCACACATCACTAAAATCATATTGGGGATCTTTTTTGAGGTAATTGACGATTAAACGCTCAAACAAATCGCCCATATCACGTTTGTTATGAGCCGCCTCTCTAAAGGTATCAAGGATTTTTTCTAACGCGGTTTTTTTGGCGACTGACATGTTATGACTCTCGTTATATTTATAGGTAGGGGCATTCTATCCTAGTTGCTTTCGCAAACATAACAAAAGATAACGGCACTGCCAATCTGGACGAGTACCAAGGAGTAAGTGTCAACTCGCCTATTT
>DATGTW010000019.1:0-6700 GCA_035301625.1 Paenalcaligenes sp. | reverse complement strand
AAAAAATCCATGGAGATTTCACACATGAAAAAGACATTGCTCGCTGCTGCTCTGATGGTCGGCTTTGCTGGCGTCGCGCAAGCAGAAACATCTGTAACCCTGTACGGGGTAGTTGACGGTGGTATCGGTTATCAGCGTGTCAAAGGTAACACCGAGGACGGTAGTGCAAAGGCTACACGCACCGGCTTGCTCAGCGGTGTTCAGCGTGGTAACCGCTGGGGTCTGAGAGGTTCCGAAGACTTGGGTGATGGCCTGCGTTTTATCTTCCAACTCGAGAGCGGTTTTGATATTGCTACTGGAGCTCAGCAGCAAGGTAAGGTAAACGGTAATGACCGCTTGTTTGGTCGTGAAGCTCACTTTGGTCTTGCTGGGGATAACTGGGGTCAGTTGACCTTTGGTCGTCAGACAACAGTTAGCTCGCTGTATATGCCTGGTGTTGGTAGCCCCTTTGGCGCCAGCTTCTTGCAAGCAAATATGGGTGCTACCTTTAGTTCTGTAAACACCACCCGTTACGACAACATGATCCAATACCAGACACCTAGCTTTGCTGGTTTCCAAGCTGGTTTGGGCTACTCCTTCAACACGAATGGTAATCAGGACGCCACTTATAAAGTTGGCGGTACTAAGTACAAGTTAAATGAAAAGGCATGGACAGCAGCTCTACGCTATGCGAATGGCCCTATCGCTCTGGGTCTGAGCTATGACCAGAAAAAGCCTGACAAGTACTATGGCGCCACTGTCGACAACCCCAACCCCAACTCAGACCGTAAGACTATCAGAGAGTGGATTTTAGCTGGTAGCTATGATTTTGAGGTTGCCAAACTTCACTTAGCTGGCGGTCAAGTACGTCATGGCCTCTTTACTCCTCAAGGCTACCTCGATGGTCCAGATTTCTTGAGCGGTGGTCTGGGTATGTCTGGCGGTGTGGGTAAGGGCTTCAAAGCCAATAACTACACAGTTGGTGTCAGTGCTCCTGTCGGTGCTGGTGAAATCATGGCCTCCTGGGCAATGAGTGATGTACGCAAAGCTGCCGATGGATACAAGAAGAGCGACATGAAAGATCAGCAGATCTACAGCTTGGGTTACACCTACCCCTTGTCCAAGCGCACCAACGTATACGCTCTGGGTTCCTATGCCAAGAACGTACACTACGCACCTAAGTTGAAGTCCACAACAGTCGGTGTTGGTGTCAGCCACCAGTTCTAATTTAGGCGTAGCTTGACTACGATTTAAGTTAGATATAAGAAAGCCACTCGCTTTGCGGGTGGCTTTTCTTTTGCCCAAAATAGTTGCGTTGGATGTTTTGCGGCCTTAATGCAAGCTGCTTGCCAACTTTGATATTAGTTCTGGTTAGGCGGGTATTACTTTTTTTATCCCTCGGCGTTGGTTGTGGGCAGCCATTCTTCCAAATGTTTGCGCATGACAGGTGGGATGGGAGTGGATTTTCTGCTGTCGGGGTTGACGATGACCATGACAGTTTCGTTATGAAAGGCCATTTTGCCGTGTTGGCCGATGATGGCTTCCAGTATGAATGAGCTGTTGCCGATACGTTTGACGCGTTTATAGACGTCAACGGCGCCGGGCCAGTTGGTTTCTGCCAGGTAGTCGGCGCTCAGGTGGGCAACCACGTTCATGGTGTTGCGTTCTTCGGGGGCTTTGATGTTGTAGAGCATTTTCGAGCGTACATCTTCGATAATGCGTAGGTAGGCGACGTTGTTGACGTGGCCTTGGCGGTCGATGTCGCTGTATTGCAGGTCATATTGCACGTGATAGGGGTAATTGTCCGGATTCAGGTGTTCATTTGACATAGGTAGGTCTAGTTTAGATAGTTCGAATGAAACGAAAGAGTCAGAAAGTATGCCTTCTTTCGTTTTTTAATCAATAGAAAGTCGTGTTGATGTTTGGTTTATCACAAACTATAAGAATCTTATGGGTGAAAACCCGAAAAGAAATCGCATCAATGCTACAATCTAGTCGGTTATGGATAGCACATGGGTGTTGGCATGAATTTGCAAAACTATTTTCCCGTTTTGATGTTTATTATTGTGGCAACCGGCTTGGGGATGGCACTGGTTGCGGCGGGCCGTATTTTGGGGCCGCATCGTCCTTATGATGAAAAGCTATCCCCCTACGAGTGCGGTTTTGAGGAGTTCGGCGATTCTCGCATGAACGTCGATATTCGTTATTACCTCATTGCCATCTTGTTCATCATGTTTGATCTCGAAATTGCCTTTCTCTTCCCATGGGCGATGGCATACGGCACTGTAGGCATCGTTGGTTTTGTGACTGCGATGATCTTTTTGCTGATTCTGACTGTGGGCTTTATTTACGAGTGGAAGAAGGGTGCGTTAGATTGGGAGTAATCCCAATTAACATTTCAAGGGCAGTGATATGGCTATAGATGGCGTTTTAAAAGAAGGTTTTATCACCACCAGCGCGGACAAGGTCCTCAACTGGGCCAAGACCGGTTCGCTGTGGCCGATGACTTTTGGTTTGGCCTGTTGCGCGGTCGAGATGATGCACGCCGGTGCAGCGCGCTATGATTTGGACCAGTTTGGTATTATCTTTCGCGCCACCCCGCGCCAATCAGATTTGATGATTGTGGCTGGGACGCTTTGTAACAAAATGGCGCCAGCGTTACGCAAGGTATACGACCAAATGGCCGAGCCACGTTGGGTGGTATCTATGGGTTCCTGTGCTAATGGCGGGGGCTACTACCACTATTCCTATTCTGTGGTGCGTGGTTGTGACCGCATCGTGCCGGTGGATATTTACGTGCCTGGGTGCCCACCCACGGCTGAGGCATTGGTGTATGGCTTGATTCAAATGCAAAACAAGATTCGTTTAACCAATACCATTGCCCGCTAGGCGGCAGTGGATGGTTCTAAGGGCACAATCATGACACGTCTAACGACTTTAGAAACCAATTTAAAATCCGCATTAGGCGAGGATGTCGATCTCACCCGTACGCTGGGCGAGCTTACCTTGCAGGTCTCGCCTGAGCAGTGGATTGATATCTGCCGCACATTGCGTGATGACGCTGATCTGCGTTTTGAAACCTGTATCGATTTATGCGCGGTTGACTACTCTGGCTGGCGCGCACCTACCCACACCGACGCTGCGCAACATTTTCCGCAGCGTTTTGCTGTGGTAATTCATTTGCTGTCATTGACGCATAATTGGCGCCTGCGGGTGCGCACCTTTGTCCCTAATGATGACTTTCCCTTGTTGCCGACCTTGTGCGATGTTTGGCCATCGGTCAATTGGTTCGAGCGCGAGGCGTTTGACTTATACGGGGTGGTCTTCGAGGGGCATCCTGATTTGCGCCGTATTTTGACGGACTACGGGTTTATTGGTCATCCATTCCGCAAAGATTTCCCCATTTCGGGTTATGTCGAAATGCGTTATGACCCCGAGCAAAAGCGGGTTGTCTATCAACCGGTGACCATCGAGCCGCGCGAAATTGTGCCCCGCGTGGTGCGCGAAGACGATTATGGTATAGGGCGTTAATCATCATGGCTGAAATTAAAAACTACACCTTGAACTTTGGTCCTCAGCATCCGGCAGCACATGGTGTGTTGCGTTTGGTGCTCGAAATGGATGGCGAGGTTATTCAACGCGCAGACCCGCATATTGGGTTGTTGCACCGTGCGACTGAAAAGCTGGCTGAACACCGCACCTATTTGCAGACATTGCCCTATATGGATCGACTCGATTATGTTTCGATGATGTGCAATGAGCACGCTTACTGCTTGGCGGTAGAAAAACTGCTGGGGGTCGAGGTTCCGCTGCGCGCGCAATATATTCGTGTGATGTTTGATGAAATTACCCGTCTATCTAATCATTTGATGTCAGTGGGTTCGCACGCATTAGACGTTGGGGCGATGGCGGTGTTTTTGTACGCATTCCGCGAGCGCGAGGACATCATGGATATGTACGAGGCGGTTTCTGGTGCTCGGATGCATGCGGCGTATTATCGTCCTGGTGGCGTGTATCGTGATTTGCCCGATACCATGCCTAATTATCAGCCCAGCAAATACCGTAGCGAAAAAGAACTGCATGCCATGAACGAGGATCGTTCGGGTTCGCTGCTGGATTTTATCGAGGCCTTTACCGAGCGTTTTCCCAAATGCGTTGACGAGTACGAGACCTTGCTGACTGAAAATCGTATCTGGAAGCAACGTTTGGTCGATGTCGGTGTTGTCAGTGCCGAGCGCGCTCTGGCGTTAGGCTTTACCGGGCCTATGTTACGGGGTTCAGGGGTTGAGTGGGATGTGCGCAAAAAACAACCCTACGCTGTTTATGATCGGGTTGAATTCGATGTCCCTGTCGGCACCAATGGCGATTGCTATGACCGTTATTTGGTGCGCATCCAAGAAATGCGCGAGAGCACGCGCATCATTCGTCAGTGCGTTGAGTGGTTGCGCAATAACTCAGGGCCAGTGATCACCGACAATCACAAGGTGGCCCCTCCCAAGCGAGAGCGCATGAAAACAGGGATGGAGGATTTAATCCACCATTTCAAACTCTTTTCCGAGGGTATGCATGTACCTCCTGGCGAGGCTTATGCCGGCATTGAGCACCCTAAGGGCGAGTTTGGTATTTATATGATTTCCGATGGGGCCAACAAGCCTTATCGCATGAAGATTCGTGCTCCTGGTTTTGTGCATTTGCAATCCTTGGACGAGATGTCTCGTGGTCATATGTTGGCTGACTGTGTCACCATCATCGGGACCCAGGACATTGTGTTTGGTGAAATTGACCGCTAAGGCGGCCTTGTGGAACGACGGAATCGAATTATGCTGCTTTCCGAACAAGCTTATCAACGAATCGACCGCGAGCTTACCAAGTTTCCGGTAGACCAAAGACGCTCGGCCATCATGGCTGCGCTAACGATTGCCCAAGAGGAAAAAGGGTGGGTGTCCACTGAGGTTGTCGAAGATGTGGCCACGTATCTGGGGGTGCCTCCCATACAGGTTCAAGAGGTCGCCACCTTTTATGACATGTTTCATCTCCAGCCGGTGGGCCGTTTTACCATTTCTGTGTGCACTAATTTGCCGTGTGCGTTGCGCGATGGCGTGCGCTCGGGCGAGTATCTCAAGGAAAAACTCGGCATTGACTACGGCGAGACCACGCCCGATGGGTTGTTTACCCTCGAGGAGACCGAGTGCATGGGCTCTTGCGGGGATGCCCCCATCATGTTGGTCAATAATCACTATATGTGTTTGCACATGCAGGAAGAACGTATTGATTTTATGCTCGAAGAGCTTAAGAACGAGGGAGAGTCCACATGAGTAAGACCAGTGTGTATGAACGGTTGGCTCAGGGGTTGGACCCAAATCCTTTAAATGATTTGTCGCGCAGCATGATTTTTCATGGGCGCCATATTGACCCCCAGATTCTTGCTGGGCTCGATGGTAACAACTGGGATCTGGATAGCTACGTCAAACGTGGCGGTTACGAAGGGCTAAAGAAAGCCCTCAGTATGAGTCCCGAAGAGGTCGTCTCCGAGGTCAAACAATCACTGCTGCGTGGCCGTGGTGGTGCCGGGTTTCCCAGCGGGCTCAAGTGGAGTTTCATGCCCCGTGATTTACCCGGTGAAAAGTACTTGGTGTGTAATTCTGACGAAGGTGAGCCCGGGACTTTTAAAGACCGTGATATTTTACGTTTTAATCCCCATGCTGTGATCGAGGGTATGGTCATTGCGGCGTATGCCATGGGAATTCATGTGGGTTATAACTACATCCACGGCGAAATTTTTGAGATTTACCTGCGTTTTGAAGAGGCCCTCGAAGAGGCCCGCAAGGCCGGCTTTTTAGGCAAAAATATCCTTGACTCGGGTTATGACTTCGAGTTGCACGCCTTTCATGGTTATGGTGCCTATATCTGCGGCGAGGAAACCGCTTTGCTCGAGTCCCTTGAGGGCAAACGTGGCAATCCTCGTTTCAAGCCGCCTTTCCCTGCCAGTTATGGTTTGTATGGCAAACCGACCACCATTAATAACACCGAGACTTTTGCGGCTGTGCCTTGGATTTTCCGTCACAGCGGCCAAGAGTTTCTGGATGTTGGGGTCGAAAGCGCAGGCGGTACCAAGATCTTTTCGGTCTCAGGTGATGTCGAGCTCCCTGGCAACTACGAGATTCCAATGGGAACCCCATTTTCCAAGCTGCTCGAGCTAGCCGGTGGGATGCGCGGTGGGCGCAAACTCAAAGCGGTAATTCCCGGCGGGTCCAGTGCGCCAGTGGTGCCTGGTGATGTCATGATGCAGACCAATATGGATTTTGACTCTATTGCCAAGGCTGGCTCTATGCTGGGGTCAGGGGCAGTCATCGTGATGGATGAGACCCGTTGTATGGTCAAATCCCTGTTGCGTTTGTCTTATTTTTACTACCACGAAAGCTGCGGCCAGTGCACTCCTTGTCGCGAGGGTACGGGCTGGTTGTGGCGTATGGTGCATCGCGTCGAGCATGGCCAAGGCCGGATGGAGGATTTAGACATGCTCGATGAGGTCGCTCATAACATTATAGGGCGTACGATTTGCGCTCTGGGTGATGCGGCCGCGTTCCCCGTGCGTAGTTTTGTCAAGCATTTCCGCGACGAGTTCGCACACCACATCGAGCACAAGCAGTGTGTGGTGCCCCAATATTTGTAGGCTCAGGACGATTACATGGTAGAACTCACCATTGACGGCATCAAAGTG
>DATGTW010000018.1:0-2933 GCA_035301625.1 Paenalcaligenes sp. | reverse complement strand
TGATGTGCTCAGTTCTCCGCACGTAGATAAATCAGCACGCGATCAGTTGGAGATTCGTACTCACCAACGTCTGATGGATATTGTCGATCCTACTGACAAAACTGTAGACGCTTTGATGCGGCTCGATTTGCCTGCGGGTGTCGATGTAGAGATCGCACTGCAGTAAGTAAAAAAACTGCAAAAATTATTTGATTAAGCAGACTAAAAAGACTGAGTTTGGCTCGCCAGACTCAGTCTTTTTTCATTTATGCTTATAATTTGTACACGGATGACAAACATCCTCGATGAGTTTTAGTTGGCATTGCCCTATTTAGATTTGTTATTGACGCACATAAATAAATTATTTAATCCTTAGACTGGGTACCGATCTATGTCTGCCCATGGCCATTCATCTCAACCACGTTTTCAACGAAGCTCGCAAAATATTACCTTGGATGATGTTGCCAAGGCTGCTGGTGTATCAATTATTACAGTATCCAGGGTATTAAATAAACCTGAATTGGTGTCCGAGAAAACACTGGCACGGGTCAAGGCGGTAGTTGATGAGCTTGGCTATGTGCCTAATTTACTGGCGGGCAACCTAAAATCTAATCGTAGTCGCTTGATAGTGGTGTTGTTGCCAACTATTGCGGGGTCGCCTTTTTTGCGCTCGGTACAGGTGTTTATGGATTATGTAACTGAGGCGGGTTATCAGGTCATGCTTGGGCAAACAGGTTATGACTATAGCCATCAGGAAAGTTTATTAGATGCCATTATTGGTCGACGCCCTGACGGGGTTGTGATTACAGGACGTGTGAAATCCCAGGCAGCGCGCCGCAAGTTACAGGTTGCTGGTATTCCGGTGGTAGAGGTCTGGGAAATGAGTAAAGACCCTGTAGATATGATGGTTGGTTTTTCTCATTATTCTGTTGGGTCCACAGTAGCTGATTATCTATGGGCACAGGGCAAGCGCAAGTTTGCAATTGCAGTCGGTGACGATATACGCGGGCGTCAGCGGGCGAGCGGGTTTAAAAAACGCATTTATGAATTACACCAACAGTCGTTGCACCAACCGTCAATAGAGCCTGCTCCAATTATATATACATATGATGTCCAAGTTCCAAGTACAGTTGCCTCTGGCCGTGAGGTATTGAGTCAAATAATTAATGAGCAGGCCGATGTAGAGGCTGTAATTTGCAGCTCAGATCCTATCGCGGTAGGGGTTCTGTATGAGGCTCAAATGCGAAAGATAAATGTACCCGACCAATTAGCCGTCATGGGCTATGGAGATATGGAAATAGCACGCAATACTGTACCAGCACTAACGACCGTAAAAATAAACGATGAAGAGATTGGATTGAGTGCGGCCAAAATGCTGATAGCATGTGCTGCAGGAGAAACAGTAACACAACCAGTCGTTGATATTGATTTTTCCATTGTGCAGCGTGACTCAGCGTAGTGTATGAAGCTAAAAAGTACTAATGAGCCCTATTTAAGGCTTAAAGTTGTATAAAAGGGTTGTTTATATGGCTTTACAGTGCTTTGGTTTGCTTTGGGTCTTTCTTTTGTGTTATATTTCAATGCTTAATCTATTTATGGTTTAGTAGGTTTTGGCGCGCGTAGTTTATGCGCCATATTAATAAACATTAGCCCCAGCCAATCGTAGTTGGGAATGGAGAATAAAGATGTCGAACTCGACACCTGCATCTGCCGCATGGCGGCTAGGTCTTGTAGGGCGTAAAGTCGGCATGACGCGTATATTCACAGACGACGGTGATGCCGTTCCTGTGACCGTCATCGACGTATCGAACAATCGGATCGCCCAGATCAAGACTCCAGAGGTCGACGGTTATGCCGCCGTTCAAGTAGCATTTGGCAATCGCCGTGCTTCCCGTGTCAACAAGCCTGCCGCTGGGCACTTCGCCAAGGCCAGCATTGAGGCAGGCAGCGTCCTCAGAGAGTTCCGTTTAGATCCCGCTGCACTCGAAAACCATGAGCTCGGCCAGGAAATCAAAGCTGATAGCCTCTTTGAGCCCGGCCAAAAGGTGGACGTCACTGGCACTAGCATCGGTAAAGGTTTCGCTGGTACCATCAAACGCCACAACTTCCGCGGACAGCGCCGCACTCACGGTAACTCACTTTCCCATCGTGTACCTGGTTCTATTGGTCATTCTCAGGACCCCGGTCGTGTATTTCCGGGCAAAAAGATGTCTGGGCACATGGGTGATGTTACCCGTACGATTCAAAATTTAGATATTGTGCGTGTTGACGCCGAGCGTAACTTGCTGCTCGTCCGCGGTGCCGTCCCCGGGCATAAGAACAGCAATGTTGTAGTGCGTCCCGCTATCAAGAAAGGAGCCTAATCATGGAACTCAAGCTCCTGAATGATCAGGGTCAAACTGCTTCTACAGTCGCTGCTTCCGATATTGTGTTTGGGCGTGAATTTAACGAAGCCTTGGTGCATCAGCTGGTAGTTGCATACCAGGCAAATGCACGTACTGCGAGCAGCAAACAGAAAAACCGCAGTGAGGTTCGTTACAGTGGCCGCAAGCCATGGCGCCAAAAGGGTACTGGTCGTGCGCGTGCTGGTGCAGCCTCTTCCCCGCTTTGGCGTGGTGGTGGTCGTACATTTCCCAGCAGCCCCGAGCGTAATTACACCCATAAAATCAATCGTAAAATGTATCGTGCAGGCCTGCGCTCGATTTTGTCGCAGCTGGCCCGTGATGATCGTATTGCAGTCGTCGAATCCTTTAGCCTTGAGGCGCCCAAGACACGTTTGGCCGCACAGAAAATTAAAGGCATGGGTCTCGATTCCGTTTTGATTGTCACCGATGATTTTAACGAAAATGTATACCTCGCTACACGCAACTTGGCAAATGTTGCTGTGGTAGAACCACGCGATGTCGATCCTCTTTCGTTGATTCACTACGAAACTGTGCTGATCACCAAGCCCG
>DATGTW010000017.1:0-3350 GCA_035301625.1 Paenalcaligenes sp. | reverse complement strand
GCTGGTTATACGGGTTTGAGCTGCGCTTATTTTTTAGCTCAAAAGTATCAGCGTCAGGTTCATGTGCTCGAGGCCAATCAGTTGGGCTGGGGCTGTAGCGGTCGCAATGGCAGTTTTATGCGCCCGGCGATTGGGCGTTTGTGGTGGTGGCAGTATGTGCAAAAGTACGGGGCTGAGCAGGCTCGGATCCTTTTTCAGCATGCCTCTGCGGCGATTGATACCATGCGTGATGTGTTGGCGCAGGCACCTGTAGATTGTGATAAGGCCGATGACGGCTGGTTGCGGGTGGCGCATAGTGCTCAGGCGGTGCAGGCTTTGCAGCGCGAGCGCGAGACTTTAGCTCAGGTGTTTGATTATCAGGTGCAGTTGCTCGATCAGGATCAATTGGCAAATTATGGTCTTGCTGGCGATGAGGCTTTTGGGGCTTTACGCTATGGGGATGGGTTTTCTGCTCATCCACTCAAGGTGGTGTATGCCTTGGCGATGTTGGCTCGTTCTGCTGGGGCCCAGGTGCATACGGGCAGTCCGGTGATTGGGATGTGCGCTGACAATGGTCAGCATGTGCTGCACACGCCGCAAGGGCGGGTGCGCGCCAATCACGTGGTGATTGCAACCAATGGTTATTCTACCGAGCATTTGCACCCTCTGATCAAGTCTCGCTTGATGCCGGTGCTCTCCAGTATTGTAGTGACTCAGCCTTTATCCCCAGAACAACAGCGTCAGGCTGGGTTGACTACCTCAGACATCATCACCGATACGCGGCGTTTATTGTGTTTTTATCGTCTTTTGCCTGACGGTCGTTTGCTGTTGGGTAGTCGTGGTGCAATTACTGAAAGCCCGCGCAGTGATGCGCAGACGCGCAATGAGCTATTAGCGGTGATTGGTAAAAAGTTTCCTGCTTTGCAAGGGATCGGCGCTGATTATTTTTGGAGCGGTTGGGTGGCCCTGACGATGGATTCCATGCCGCGTATTTATAGCGCTGATGCCAGTGCTGCGGTGCCCAATGTGTCTTACGCTATGGGTTATAACGGCAGTGGCACGACGGCGGCAGTCTATAGCGGTCGTTTATTGGCGGATCATTTGGCTGGGGGTGCTCCTATTCCCCAGGTCTTGGCGGGTTCTATGCCCAAAATCCCTTTTCCTTTTTTGCGTCGTACGGCGCAGCGGGCAGCTTTTGTGTTTTATGGCTTGCAGGATAAACGTTAGCCATGACGGGGTTTTAGTTAATGCATAACGATTTAAAAATTAAATAAATAGGTGGGTGACAACGATGCAAAAACATAAAACAGATTTGCTATTAGCCACCTTATTGTGGGTGGCCTCTTTATATATTTTGCTGTTTGATGATTTCATCGAAGGGGGCTTAGAGACTGATCTGGGCTCTTTGTTTTTGCCCCGGGCGGCTGCATTGGTGGTGGCTGTTTTAGCGCTCTTTATTGGAGGGCCGGCGATTAAAGCCCTGCGTGCAGAGCACGGTCAAAGCGATCATGTTGCTGATCAACAAGGCCAACCACAGACTGAAGAAAAAGAGGGGTCTTTATTATGGCCCATGCTTTATATCGTGGCGTTGATTGCGTATTGGTTTGCGTTGCCTATTTTAGGTTTTGTGTTGTCCACAATTCTAGTGGTGTTTTTTGTGGCCTATATATTTAATTGCAACACGGCGCTTGATTGGCTCAAGGTGCTGGTCATTTCTTTGGTGATTTCTTTCGGGTTGGATTATGTGACCCAAAAATTCCTGAAAGTTTATCTGCCCACTTCAACTTTATTTAGCTAGAGGCCAGTGCAATGATAGAGAATATTTTAAATGGCTTTGCCTCGGTCTTTGAGTTCGGTCCAATTTTAGGGATTGTGGTTGGGGTTATTATCGGCATTGTTTTTGGGGCGATCCCGGGTATTTCAGCCATTATGGCCATTGCTATTATGCTGCCCATCACTTTTTATATGGATCCTGTTATCGGGATTTGTATGTTGCTGGCGGTGTACAAGGCGGGGATTTACGGCGGCTCCATTTCAGCTATTTTGATTAAAACCCCTGGCGCGGCAGCTTCTTTTCTGACCGCGCAGGACGGGCACGCGTTGACGCTCAAGGGTAAGGCTGGCAAGGCTCTGGATACCTCACTATTTGCTTCGGTGACGGGCGAGGCTTTGGCAACCCTAGTATTGATTTTAGTGGCAGCGCCCATTTCGGTGTTATCGCTAAAGGCAGGGCCCATTGAAAAGCTCTTTTTACTGATTTTCGCCTATACCGTGATCGGTACCATGGCCGGGAAAAGCATTCCCAAGGGCTTGATCTCGTGCTGTTTGGGGATGTTGTTTGCCATGGTGGGCATGTCCAATATTACCGGGGCCACGCGCTTTACCTTTGGCATTACCGAGTTGATGTCGGGCATTTCATTTACGCCCATGCTGTTGGGTGTGTTGGTGATGCCCGAGGTGATTAACGTCGCCTTGCGCAGAAATGGACAGGGCCCTGAGGTCACCATTCCCAAATCTAAAAAGCCCGCCGATGGCCGCATGAGTCTGCGCGAGTATTTGTCGGTCTTTCCTACTATTTTGAAATCCACCGGCATAGGTACTTTTATCGGTGCCTTGCCTGGTTTGGGTTCCAGTACAGCCGCCTTTATTGCTTATGGCGAGGCACGTCGCACCACCAAAGAGCCGCAAAAATACGGTAAAGGTTCTGTCGAGGGGATTGCCGCAGCCGAGTCCGCCAATAACGCAGTGTGCGGTTCTAGCCTGATTCCGATGTTGACGCTGGGTATTCCAGGGGACGACGTGGCGGCGTTATTAATGGGGGCTTTTTTAATTCATGGGCTCACCCCCGGGCCGATGATTTTTTATGAAAGCACAGAAATTATTTATGCCATTTTTGCGGGCTTTTTAATTACCGACCTATTTCTATTAGTCATTGCGCGTTCTGGCTTTAAGTTTTTCATCAAAATTGCTTCCTTGCCGCGTTTCTATATTTTCCCCTGCGTGACTGTCTTTGCCGTGGTGGGGGCTTATGCCGCTGGCCAGGATATGAACGACGTATTGGTATTAATCGTGTTCACCATTTTTGGTTTCTTAATGAAAAAGGTCGATCTAAACCCGGCTTTATTCATTATTGGTTTTGTTTTAGCGCCATTTTTAGAGCAAAACCTAGACCAATCGTTGGCAATTGTAGGTGATCAATATCACTTGTTGTTTGCCTCACCAATTGCTTTGTTTTTCATCTTTTTATCAGCTGTATTTGTTCTCTCGGTCGTTCGTTTAAGAAAAAGAGAGGCTTCCAAACTTAATGGAGGAGTAAATGAATAGTTATAAAAAATCAGTATTAGGCGTATTAGGCGCTGCTGCCTTTGCGC
>DATGTW010000016.1:0-5293 GCA_035301625.1 Paenalcaligenes sp. | reverse complement strand
TTGCAGTGCTTTCTATAAGGGGGACCACATGGATTTCCAATGGTCTGTCATCATCGAGTCACTGCCACCCTTGGTGCAGGGTGCCAAGCTGACCATTTACATCACCATCATGGGCCTCATTGGCGGGATGATCATCGGCTTCCTTTTAGGTCTGATGCGCGCCTACGGCAACCCACTATTGCACCTGATCGCCTCTGTCTATATCGAACTGGTACGCGGCACCCCTATCGTGGTGCAGGTGATGTTCATTTATTTTGCTTTACCCGTACTCATAGGCGTACGCGTCGACCCATTGCCGGCAGCTATTGCTGCTATCGTCGTCAATTCCGGCGCTTATATTGCAGAAATTGTTCGTGGCAGCTTTCAGTCTGTCGCCAAGGGCTTACACGAGGCTGGCTTGGCCTTGGGCATGCCCGAATGGCAGGTACTGACTTCTGTCGTAGGTCCGGTGGCATTCCGACGGATGATTCCACCCTTGGGCAACCAATTCATTGTCAGCCTCAAAGACACCTCACTATTTATTGTAATTGGGGTGGGCGAACTCACTCGCCAAGGTCAGGAAATAATGGCTTCTAATTTCCGAGCCGTTGAAATCTGGACCGCAGTTGCTTTGTTTTATCTCGCCATGATTGGTGTGCTCTCACTCGTATTACGTCTCATTGAAAAAAGGATGCACATACTATGAGTACCGCACAACAGCCCATCCAGCCCGGCCGCCCTATGGTCGAATTCCGTGACGTTGTCAAAAGTTTTGGCCCGACAGTAGTGCTGGATGGCCTTAACCTCGATCTCAATGCCAATGAGGTCACAGTGATTATTGGCCCCTCAGGCTCAGGTAAATCCACCTTATTACGCTGCATCAATGTGCTCGAGAAAATTAATGGCGGTGATTTAATCGTGGATGGTCTCAGCGTGCTGGGCAACCGCAAACAGGTACGTGAAATACGCCAAGAGGCAGGTATGGTATTTCAGCAGTTTAATCTGTTCCCAACGATGACAGCACTGGAAAATGTCGCTTTTGGCATGCGTAGAGTCCGTAAAACACCTCGCCACCAGGCACAAGAAGAGGCCTTGGACCTCCTCAACAAAGTAGGCCTTGCCGAACGGGCACAGCACTACCCCAACGAGCTCTCTGGCGGCCAGCAGCAGCGTGTTGCTATTGCGCGTGCCTTGGCTATCAAACCCAAGCTCATGCTCTTTGACGAGCCCACCTCAGCCCTTGACCCCGAACTACGTCACGAGGTCTTGCGCGTGATGCAAGACCTGGGCGAAGAAGGGATGACCATGATCGTGGTTACCCACGAAATGGACTTTGCCAAGCGCATGGCTAATCGCATTATCTTTATGGATAATGGCAAAATTGCGGCAGATGGCAGCCCTGATGAACTCATCAACCAAACAAACAACGAGCGTTTACGCTCTTTTTTACAGCATGTAGAGTAAATGACTAGCTTAGAATACTTAGAGATTTCTGGTGCCCCTTATGATTTAGGCCAACAACTGGGGGCCTTTGGGGCTGACGCAGTCCACAAGCACTTGATCCATACCCCTGCTTGGGCCGAGCTCATGCTTTGGCGCAAACACCCCACCGTGGCAAAAATGCAAAAGTGGGTCCATGACCATTTTCCAAATATTTGGCAAGAGCTCTGCGGGCTGGCCGACGGCCTAGCTTTACCAATCGAGGATGTCTTTATCTGGAATGCCCGCGGTGACCTATGGGCCCACGCGCCAGATGGGTGCTCTAGCGTACTTCAGATCGACCCCTATCCACGGGTTACCCATAACGAAGATGGCGACCCTGGGTTCTATGGCCACTGCGGCATCGTCCGTGCACAGCCAGAGGACGGGGTAGCGTTTATTTCTTTCGTTTACCCGGGCTCTATTCCTGGCCATACCTTTGCCATCAATGAGCATCAACTGAGTATTACCGTAAACAATATTCGCGCACTTTATGCCCAACCTGGTATCCCGCGCATGGTGCTGTGTCGTGCCGCTTTGGATTGCCCCGATCACGGCGCATTGATTGATCTGTTAACCTCGCATCCCCGTGGTGGCGCTTTTAACCTCAATGTCACAGACAGGCACCTGCTGGTTCATAGCGTTGAATTTAATGATGCTGATGTCTCGGTACGCCGCGTGCAAAGCCCGTACTTTCATGCTAATCATGCCATTCATTCTGCTCTTAGAGATTACCCACAACGCATCACAGGCAGTTCAGGCTACCGACAAATCCAAGGACGCGGTTTGGTCGAGCACCCAAATTTTGACGGCAATCCGCTAACCGTGCTAGGCGACGACCAACACAAGCGTTTCCCTATCTTTAGGCGCCAAGCAGATGACACTGATAATGAAAACACGCTAGCAACAGTTGATTTTCATTACCACGATCAGGCTGTTCACTGGGCAGTGTACGACGACCCCAACCAGGCCCCACTGTTCAGCTTTACTGATTTGCAACGTTTATAGCCAATCAATAGTAGCTGACTTAAAACTAATGAGCCTTTGCCATGGTTAAAAGCCCACCGACTACTTTGGAAGCACTGCACGAGCTGTTCCTGCATATACAAGCGCAGCCAGATGAATTTCGGCTAGGGGAAAAATCCATGGCTTCGTTGCATGGTTTACTCACACATCCAAAGGATGCAGCACACGGCAGCATCACCGAGCTCGCAGTACAATTCGATGTCAGCCCAGCCACCCTAACACGGCTATCCCGACGACTGGGCTTTGAAAGTTTTAACCAATTCCAAGAGCTTTTTAAAAATAGCCTCTCGACACGGCAGGCGCCGTTTTACAGCACGCAAGCCTCGCGCCTGCTAGAACCACGCCTGCATCGTTTAAACGCAAATCGCAGCACGTCCCCTAGCCATCAGGCATCACAACGCCTCGAACAACTGGCCCATGAAAACATCAACAATATCCATGGATTCATGCAGCAATTAAACAACAAACAGTTTCAATTAGCTGCGCAGGCCATCGCTCAGGCCGGGCAAGTACGTATTCATGGCAAGCGCCAATACAGCGCTTTGGCTCAATTTCTATGCTATGGACTGACACTTATCCGCCCCTATGTAGGACTACTTGAGCCCAATAATTTGGGCCTCGCCGAGGGCCTCGCCCAGTTGCAACCAGACGATGTATTGATCACTGCCAGTGTTAACCCCTACACGCGCGAGGTAGTACAGATTGGTCAGCAGGCAGCTGCGCAGGGCGTAACCTTGATCTCTTTGACCGATCACACACTTTCCCCGCTGGCCGAGTCAGCCAGTTTTGCTTTTGCCATCCCGGTACAAAGCAGCTTTTATAGCAATAGCATCTCGGCTTATTTTGTATTTGCCGAGGGCCTGCTAAACCAAGTGGCCTGGGAGCTGGGCCCCCAGGCCATAGAATCCATCAAAAATGTAGAAACGCAGATTCAAAACCTAAAGATCGAAACGCTATATTAACCTGTTTAAAAAGCCTTTTAAAAAAACGACTCTTTCAAATGTTTTTTTATAGTGTCTCGGCGTACTGCTTTGAGTTGAGCAATGCATCTAGATCTTCGAGTTGAGCTGGGCGCAGTTTAAATAACCAGGCCTCATAGGGTTCTTTTTGGATGAGCTCGGGATCGTTACTGATATTTTCATTGCCCTCTATCACCTCACCGGCTACTGGGGCGTAGATATCCGAGGCTGCTTTGACCGACTCTACCACGCACACAGTATCTCCTGCGGCGACCTGTTGTCCTGTCTTAAAGTCTCCGACAAAAACCAGATCACCGAGTTGCTCTTGGGCGTAATCAGTAATGCCGACATAAAGGATATCGTCCTTTAATAATGCCCATTCGTGGGTATCAGCGTAATAACGGTCACTGGGTATAGTCATTTAATTTCCTTGTCCATAAACCAAAAGGATTTAATCATCCTCTTTAATGCAATCCACATAAAAGCGGATTTGTCCGGAGGAGTCCTCGTCTTGGCCCAATCCATGCACATAAGTCTCAAACCCCGGGAATTGGGCATTGAATTCACGTGCAAACTGTAAATAACGCACAATCATGTCATTAAAACGCTCACCGGGAATGAGCAAAGGAATACCCGGAGGATAAGGAGTCAACAGCACTCCTGTCACACGCCCTTCGAGCTCATCAATGGCCACCCGTTCAATTTCACGATGAGCCATTTTCGCATAGGCATCTGCAGGCTTCATGGCTGGGACCATATCGCTCAGGTAAACCTCTGTGGTTAAGCGCGCCAGATCATATTTTCTGTATACCTGATGAATCTGCTGGCACAGATCCTTGAGCCCCAAACGTTCGTACTGAGGGTAATTACGACAAAACTCGGGCAAAATACGCCATAACGGTTGGTTGCGATCGTAGTCATCCTTGAACTGTTGCAAGGCGGTAAGCAGTGTATTCCAACGGCCTTTGGTAATACCGATGGTAAAGAGGATAAAAAAGGAATACAGACCGGTCTTCTCGACAACGACACCGTTCTCGGCTAGATACTTGGAAACCAAAGCAGCCGGGATACCCTCATCAGCAAAGGTACCAGAGATATCCAGCCCGGGCGTGATGACCGTAGCCTTGATGGGGTCAAGCATGTTGAACCCCTCGGCCAGTGGGCCAAAACCATGCCATTCATCTTCTGAACGCAGTACCCAATCGTCACGCGAGCCAATGCCTTGTGTTTCGTCGGCCAAGTGATCTGGACCCCAGACCTTGAACCACCAGTCGTTAGCACCGTATTCGGCCGATACCTTGCGCATCGCACGGCGGAAATCTAACGCCTCGCGAATGCTTTCCTCGACAAGCGCAGTCCCGCCGGGAGGCTCCATCATCGCCGCCGATACGTCACACGAGGCAATGATGGCATACTGTGGTGAAGTAGATGTATGCATCAGGTAGGCCTCATTAAAGACGTTGCGATCAAGGCTGCGCGTTTGACTATCTTGCACAGTGATCTGCGACGCCTGCGACAGGCCCGCCAATAGTTTATGCGTAGAATGGGTTGCATAAATCATGCTGTCATTGAGTCGCGGGCGGTCATCGCCCCCAATGGCATGCATGTTTTTATAAAACTTATGAAAGGGTGCGTGCGGTATCCAAGCCTCGTCAAAATGCAGAGTTTCAATCTGATCGCCGAGCAACTCTTTGAGCATCTCTACATTGTAGACCACCCCATCATAGGTACTTTGCGTCAAGGTCAAAATACGCGGATTTTTATTTTTAGCCTCGCGAGCAAAGGGATTAGCTTCGATTTTACGCTGAATACTTTCAGGCTTGAACTCATCCAGGGGGATCGGCCCTATA
>DATGTW010000015.1:0-13844 GCA_035301625.1 Paenalcaligenes sp. | reverse complement strand
GCTGTGCCGGCGGGGGTAAAGATTGCCCGAATCACAGCGTGTGCAGGATAACGCATCTCGTATTGTTGCTTGCGATCGCAATTGCCCTTAAAACGAACAAACTGCTGATAAAAAGGCGCGACCTCGATATCGTGCAACCAGCGATACGCGGTTACACCAAGATCGTCCTCGGTCACCTCCAAGGGTACCCCTATGAGGTTATCACTGCCAAACGAAGTCTGATGCACCCAGGACACATGCGTCGGATCCAGCAAGTTATCAGTAATAAATAGATAATTGCATGCCACATCCATCGCATCGCCCCGATTGACGCCCCAATCGGGATGACCCCACTCGGCAATTTCAATAATATCATCAGCATCAGCCAAAGCGGCATCACCCATCCAGACCCAGATCAAACCGTAGCGCTCGACACAGGGGTAATGAGGCACCACGGCCCGTGCCGGAATGTCTGTACAGGACGGCGCGCGCACGCATTGCCCCTGACCATTAAAAGTCAGGCCATGATAGCCGCACTCAACAGTGTCCCCAACCAAACGCCCCATTGACAGGGGTAAACGACGGTGCGGACAAGAATCATGCAATGCCACAGGCTGGCCGTCCTCTTGGCGGTACAGTACTAAGTCTTGGGCCAGCATCCGCACGGGCAGCAAATGCCGCCCGACCTCGTCTGCGATTGCAGCTACATACCACGCATTATAGATAAACATAATTTACAACAGAAAATAAAACGTCGCTGCAAATGCCCGACTAGACAACTTGGGCCAAGGACTGAGCAAAATAAGACACATTGTCGTTATTCAGCCCGGGCACACATACCCGACCAGAGGCCAACAAATAAATACCAAACTCATCACGCAGGCGGTCCACCTGCTCAGAGCTCAGCCCGGTATAGCTAAACATCCCGTTTTGCTCTAACCAATAAGACGCATCGTACTGGGGCGCATAATGCGCTAATTGCTCGGTCACCGCCTGACGCATGGCACGAATGCGCTCGCGCATGCCAGCGACCTCGGCCTCCCATTGAGCACGCCACTGGGGATCAGACAGCACTGCAGCCACGACCTGGGCACCATGCGCAGGCGGGTTGGAATACAAACGGCGCACAATCGCCTCAAGCACCCCACGCACGTGCTGTGCCTCGTCGGCACTAGCACACACTACCGACAACGCGCCACAGCGCTCGCTATAGTAGGAAAAGTTTTTGGAAAAAGAATTGGCCACTAAAAACGTCAGCTGCGCATCGTACATGGCACGCAAAACATAAACGTCCTCTTGGACGCCCTCGGCAAAGCCCTGATACGCCAAATCCAGGAAAGGAATCAATTGGCGCTCTTTGAGTACAGGGATGAGTTGTTGCCATTGGGCACGGCTGAGATCCACCCCTGTTGGGTTGTGGCAACAAGGATGCAGCAAAACAATACTGCGCGCAGGCAGCTGCATGAGATCACTGAGCATGCCCTCAAAATCCACTCGCTTGGTCGTCGCATCGAAATAACGATAAACATGCGTGCGCATGCCACAACCTTTAAAAATGGCATCGTGGTTGGCCCAGTTGGGATCGCTGACCCACAGCTCGCTATCGGGATAAGCCTCGTGCAGCAGCTCACCACCAACACGCAATGCACCCGTACCGCCGACACTTTGGATGGTAGCAATACGCCCCTCGTCAACGGCCGGCTGCCCAAACAAGAGCGCCTGTACTGACGAGCAATAATCAGGCAAACCTGCCATAGGCAAGTAAATACGGGGCTCATTGCGTTCGGCCCAAGAACGTTCGACCGCGTGCACCACATCCAGTACAGGGACCTGTCCTTGGTCATCAAAATACAAACCAATAGAGAGGTTGATTTTCTCTTGTCGTGGATCTTCTTGAAAGGCTTGGGCTACTTTGAAAATGGGATCGCCTGCGTAGGCTTGTAAATGATTAAACATTGATAACTGCAATTCCGTTTAGAATGACGAGATAAAAGAAAGCCTGCCGCCCCCGCTTGACCGAATCACGCCGTGACAGCACGCATTGATAGGGGCCTCACTTAATCATAAAAGAACCTGCGCCCAGAAAAAAGGCCTACCAGAAAAAAAGACCAAAAGGAGAGTGCTCGCCCTCTATCCGAGCAAAAAACAACCGACCATGGTAGCATTTGTACGTTTAGTTGCGAATCATGCGAGTCACGCGAGTCATATAAATTATATAAATAAACATTCATGAAGACGGCCCACGCACCCACTGATTTCTTTTCCCTGGCGACCGACGCTCAGCCAACCGCCCTAAAATTGACAGGGCAATGGACGCTGGCCAACTACATGTCGCTGAAACGTGCGCTGACCCAATTCCCTGCGCAACAGCGTGATGCCCTTTTGCACCTGGATTTCAGCCAACTCAAACAACTCGACACAGCAGGCGCCAAACGCCTCTGTCAATTTATAGGCCTGCAGCAGCTAGACCAGGCCCTGCAGCAGGCCCAGGGCCTCTCGAAAGAGCGCTTGGCGCTCTTGCAAACCGTTGGCCAAGCCCTACGCAAAGAGGAACCCCACACAGCCGCCAAGCATTACAACTGGCTCAGCAGCCTGTTGGTGCGTATTGGCGTTGCCACTGAACGCTTTTGGCATCATTTTCTTGATTTGGTGGCCTTTGTCGGGCTCATTCTAACGACCTGGGCGCGTAACATCCTAATCGTACGCAATTGGCGCTTTACCTCGGTCGTGGCCCAGATCGAGGAAATCGGCTTAAATGCCGTCCCCATCATTGCACTACTCACCTTCTTGGTGGGTGCAGTGGTAGCCTTTTTGGGTGCCACTATTTTAGAAACCTTTGGTGCCACCATTTACACCGTAGACTTGGTGGGCTTTTCCTTTTTACGCGAATTTGCAGTGCTGCTAACAGCTATCCTCATGGCGGGCCGTACTGCCAGTGCCTTTACCGCCCAAATCGGTTCGATGAAGGCCAACGAGGAAATTGACGCCCTGCGCGCCCAAGGAATGGACCCTTTAGTTATCTTGGTGTTGCCACGCGTCATTGCCATGTTGATTTCCATGCCCCTACTCACCTTTATCGGCATGATGGCCGGTATCTTCGGAGGGGCGCTGGTCTGTGTCTGGATATTAGACATCTCGCCAGCCATGTTTTTATCAGTATTTAAAAGCGACATCAGCTACACCGATTTTATCGTCGGTATGGTAAAGGCCCCTGTATTTGCCTTCCTTATCGCAGCGATTGGCTGTCAACAGGGCCTCAAGGTCACCGGCAGCGCTCAATCAGTGGGCGAGCGCACCACCTCGGCCGTGGTGCAGTCCATCTTTATTGTCATTTTGCTAGACGCTTTTGCGGCCTTGTATTACATGGAAATGGGGTGGTAAATGAGCACACAAGACACCACCACAGACGCGACCGAGTCCGGAACCCCCATCATTCAAATCCAGGACCTACGTAACCAGTTTGGTGATCACGTGGTCCACGAGCATCTGAACCTGAATGTATACAAGGGTGAAATCATTGGCTTGGTCGGGGGTTCAGGCACCGGGAAATCAGTATTGCTGCGGACTATTTTGGGGTTACGTCGACCCAACGCAGGCAGCATCCATGTCTTTGGCCAATCCTTGCTTGATCTCAAAGACCGCGACCGCGCCGCCCTCGAACGTCGTTTCGGGGTATTGTTCCAACAGGGTGCGCTGTTTTCTTCATTGACTACGATAGAAAACGTCGCCATGCCCCTGATTGAGCATGCAGGCTTGGGACATACCGAGGCCGAGGATCTCGCTTTATTGAAAATGGTGTTGGCAGGTCTGCCAGAAAACGCCGCCAATCGTTATCCCTCCGAGCTATCCGGCGGTATGATTAAGCGCGCTGCCCTGGCTCGGGCATTGGCCCTGGATCCGGACATCCTCTTTCTGGACGAACCCACTGCAGGGCTGGACCCCATCGGGGCCAGCGAGTTTGACCAACTCACCCTGACCTTGCGCAATGCCTTGGGCTTGACCGTCTTTATCGTGACCCACGATCTGGACACCCTATACACTATCTGCGACCGCGTAGCGGTCTTGTCTGACAAACACGTCATCGTCAACGATCGTTTGTCGAACGTTGAAAAATTCGATAACCCCTGGGTGCAGGAATACTTTAATGGCCCCCGTGGCCGTGCTGCTAAAAAAGCCCAGGAACGCAGGCTGGAGAGCTCTTGATATGGAACCTCGTGCACACCATCTCCTGGTTGGCCTTTTCACCCTCATTGTGGCGGTGGCAGCGGTCGTCTTTTCTTTGTGGATGACCAAAGCAGGTCGGGATTCCGCCGTCAAGGAATACCAGGTCGTCTTTACCGAGCCCATCAGTGGCTTGAGCCGCGGCAGTGCCGTGCAATATAACGGCATCAAAGTCGGTGAGGTCACCGTGATGGAACTGGACCCCAAAAATATTGGTCGGGTACTGGTCCATATCAACGTTCGCGAATCTCTGCCGGTCAGTGCCAGCACACGAGCCCGCCTGGCGGTCACCAGTATCACCGGCTCGGCAGTCATCGAACTCTACGGCAGTGACCCTGACGCACCCCCGCTCACGGCCAGCAATGACCAGCTGCCGACAATTATGGCCACCCCCTCGTCATTGACCCAGCTCATGTCCAGCGGTGAAGACCTGATGACCAATATCACCCAGCTCATCACCAATGCCAACAATTTTCTCTCGGCCGATAATGCCGATAAGATCAGCGGCAGCCTGGCCCAGCTAGAAACGCTGCTAGGACAGCTCTCTCATAGTAGCGAGGGCCTACCACAACTCATCGCTAATCTGGATGAAACCAGCACAGAAATTAACCAGACCATGAGCACCGTGCACAAACTGCTAGACGATCAAGGCTCGGGCATTCTCGACCGCGCCGACGAGGCCATGCGCAATATCGAAGAGACCACCAATGCAATCAAGGCTCTGGTCGATTCAAACTCTGACGCCCTCGCCGAGGGCAGCACCGGCTTTGCCCTGCTCGAGCCCACCATGCAGTCCCTGCGTCAGGCCATTGAAAATATCAACTTCCTCACCGAGCGCATCAACGAAAACCCCGCTGAATTCCTGCTCGGCAAAGACAACATCCAGGAGTTTAGTCCATGATTCGCCCCTGTCTGCATATCGTTACGCAAACACCTCGCGCACTGTGGCAACGTCTGAGCATTGGCCAACGCGCCTTGCGTGGCCTCGTCATTGGCCTGAGCGTGGCGTTGCTCAGCGCCTGCAATATCCTGCCTGAATCCCCGCAGCTCAATCACTACGAGCTACCGACCACAACCCTTGAACCCATCGGACAGCCCGCACCCTATACCCTACAGCTGCTGACCCCGTACGCTAATCGTACCCTCAGCACCCAGCGCATTCTGGTTAGCCCCGAGGGACATGAGCTACGCGCTTACGAGGGGGCCGCCTGGGTCGATACTGCCCCCGCCCTATTGCGCGAGCGCTTTGCCCAAGCCCTACTGGATACCCAGCTCGTTTACGCCATGACCTTTAGCGGTGAAACGGGTGCCCCCGAATTGGTCCTGCAGACACACCTGTATCGTTTTCAGGTGCATTATGATGCAGGGCAGCCAGTCATCCACCTGCAGCTCAACGCACAGCTGATTAATCGTCAGACAGGAAAAATCCTGGCCGTCCAGCCCATCTACGTTAAACGCCCTGTGTCTGACGGCGTTCACCTGGAACACGTTATCCCTGTCTTTGGCCAAGCCGCAGACGAGGCCAGTAAAGAACTCACCCAGTGGCTGCATGAGACCCTGCAACAACCCGACCTGCTACACAAAAAGGCCGCTCAATAAGCAGCGGCCTCTGTAGTAGCGAGTTTCTCTAGCACAGATACACCCGACTGGGCGTTGATTGTATCCAGGGGTTAATTTTTTGTGGGGCGGCGGCCAGTAGGCGTTAAAGAAGCAAACTGGCCCTGCCAATACACCAAAGGCTGGGTTGGGTCTGCATCCGTTTGATGAAAGACCTCGTGAACCCGACCTAAAATCAAAGCATGACTGTGGCGCAAGATCACCTCGTCAACACCGCAAACCAGCGCCGCCGCAGCGCTATTTAAAACCCACACTCCACTCTCGGTTTGCACCCAATCATCATTGCCATAGCGCGCATCCCCTTGTAGCTGCCCAACGCCGGCAAAGCGCTCGGCCACATCGATCTGATCAGCGGTTAAGACATTGACCGCAAAATGACCACTGCGCTCTAACAAACGCCAAGTGTCCGTACTTTGATTAATACAGACCAAAAGCTCGGCCGGATCAGCCGCGACCGAAGCCACCGATGTCGCGGTCAATCCGCCGCGCTCGCCCTCGTGGGTCACCGTGATAACACTCACGGCACCGGCCAAATGACGCATGGCCTGTTTGTATTCCTGCGCACTGACCACGTTATCAACCTCTTGATTCACACTGTTTACTGTCATTAATACTTCACTAAAAATATTGGATAAATTGCGCTAAACGACAAGCGTAAGGGCCCCCAAGGGCAAAAACAATACTACTAAAATTCTTGGCACAAAGCACCAATTTAACAAACCTGGGCCAAAGCAACACAAAAAAACTTGACGCAGACAGAAATTGCCCCTAGATTATACTGTATAAACATACAGCTCTAGTGTCCTTCCTTTACCTATTTAAATACCCATGCAGTCTTATTTTGGTGGCTTTCCCAGCCCAGCCCAGGACCATGTCGAGGCACCCATCTCATTAGATGATTTACTCGACATACAAGCCCCCCATATCTATATCGTACGCGCCTCTGGCAACAGCATGACAGGCGCGGGCATCTACGATGGCGACTGGCTCATCGTTGACCGCTCGTTGACTGCGCGTCACGGTCATATCATTATTGCGGCCCTGCATGGCGAGCCCTTGGTGCGTCGCCTGCATCGCCCCCGAAACTCAACTGTTGATTCAGTTACGACAACACCCCAGCTACACGCTGACAACCCTCTGTACCGCCCCATCCATCTAAAACCCGATGATGATTTTTATATCTGGGGCGTCGTGCGCCATAGCATACGCCATCATCATTCAGGGGGGCTCCATTCTGTGCGTACCCACACGGATTCTGCCTCTGCCGCACCCACAGCGACAACCGATGCCCAGCAGGAATTATTTCATACGCCAGACCCCACCTATCCAGAGGATACCGCCAACGATGACTTTGACTCGCAATGACCCCACCTCGGACCCTGCACCCGCAAATTCACACACAGACGCACATAATGACGCGCACACCGGCCCGTTGTACGCCCTTTTTGATTGCAATAGTTTTTACGCCAATTGCGAGCGCCTCTTTCGGCCCGATCTACGCCGCCGCCCCATCGTAGTACTCTCTAATAATGACGGCTGTGTGATTGCGCGCTGCGACCAAGCCCACCAATGGGTCAAAATGGGTGCCCTCTATCATCAGGTACGTGCGCATCTCAAACAACACAACGTAGCTGTTTTCAGCAGCAACTATGCTCTATACGCCAACCTGAGTGATCGGGTGATGCGCACCCTACAAGACTGTCTACCTCAGGTCCAGATCTACTCTATCGACGAGGCTTTTGCTCGGTTACATTCTGACGATGCCCCTGAAACCCTATGTCGCCAGGCACAACAACAGGTCTTACAGGCCACCGGGTTACCTACCGGGGTGGGTATCGGCCCCACCAAAACCCTGGCCAAACTAGCCAACTACGCTGCCAAGCGCTGGGCTCAACAATCCGGCGGGCTCGTTTATTTGCGCCACCCTCAACAATGGCAATCACTTATGCAGCACACCCCCGTCCAAGAGGTTTGGGGCATCGGCAACCGGCTGGCCCAGCATTTGGCCACACTGGGGATCCACACCGCCGCTGATCTGGCTCGGGCAGATGCTGATTTTATTCGTCGCCGCTTTAACGTCACCGTACAAAAAACGGTTTTGGAATTACGCGGCACCCCCTGCTTGCATTGGGACACCCAGCCCACCGCGCGCGAGGAAATCCGCAGCAGCCGCATGTTTGGACGCCCTCAAAATAATCTGGCCGCCCTGCAATCAGCCCTGGCCACCTACACCGAACAGGCATGTACCCGCATGCGTGCACAACACAGCGTCTGTAACTTTATTCGGGTCAGCCTCACACCGCGCGAGCATCACGCATCCCGACTGCATTATTCTTGCGCACTGCCCCATGCCACCGACCATACCGCCAGCATCCTGACCGTAGCGCGGCGGTCACTCAAACACATTTGGCAGCCACAGCACTTTTATAAAAAAGTCAGTATTCATTTAGGCGGTCTCATCCCCAAAGACCAGGCTAACCTCGATCTTTTTCAAGCAGCCCGCAGCCAAGTACAAGAACCACTCACCCGCACCATTGATCAAATTAACCAACGCTGGGGACGGGGCACGATTCATAGCGGACAAGCCAGTTACAAAGCCCCGTGGTCCATGCGTCGCCGCTACCTCAGCCCCCGCTATACGACCTCCATAGATGAAATCTGGACCGTTTTTTGCCACTAATCACTGACCCGTAGAGTCGACCGAGTTCGACGGCGGGTCAACTGGGGTCTGTGTAAAGATCAACTGCGCCCCCCACTGGGCCAAATACGGCTCAGCCAAGCCCAGCTCTGCTAGCTTGTTAGCTGTATTTCAGTTTCGGCCTTGATTTCCATCCCTTCTTCATCGACCCACAGCAAATGCAAACGGCCCGAGCGCTGAGGCACAAAACTAAAGGCCAGATAAGGATTCGGAGAAATAGCCGTATCCAGCACCCACTCCATCAATAGCTCATCATCGAAATAGCATTCACAGTGGGTGATAATATTACGCGGCATGGGTGTCCCGTCAGCAGCATGACGCAGTCCGGTTTCCATGGGATGCTGCACGATGACTTTGACCTCGACCACCTCGCCAGCCGCGGGTTGATCGTTACTCACCGCCATGCGGGGCGGTCGTGATTGGCGTGCAAAAGAGCGCTGTGTCATTAACTACACCCTCCTAAAGTCACCATGATCTCTTGTTGCGCTTGACGGATGTTGCCATCGCTCATGCGAGCCAACGCCAGCACCTGCTGGCTTTCCGCCAAACGAATACGCGTTTCCACCTGTGCTCTGCCCATCAACGGCGTAAATCTAAAACGACACACCGTAGGATACGGATTGGCCTCGGCCACCACCAGGATTTCCTCGCAAAAAATAGACCCATCAGCAGGAAAATCCACAGCCACCTTTAAAGGCACCGAAGTCGCATTGTCTGCCACCTCGGGCAACGTCAAATTAATCCCTTCATCCTCAGGAGTCAGGCCCGCCAAAAACTCGGTAATTAATGCCTGTGCAGCTGCTTGTTCGGTATTCTCATCAGCCCAAGCAGGCATCCACGCCGACCACCCCCAACTGCCTACCAACGTCGCAGCCGCCACACCCAACAAACGACGGCGGCGCCAGCAAATCAAAGCGCTATCCATGGATAGTTCTTCCTTTACCTGTTCAAATCATTATTTATAAAAAATCACCCCAGGTCGAGCGGGCCCAGTCAAAGCTTTCTGCCACCAGCTCGGGAAAGGGGGTATCAATATCGACTTGTGTCTGATGGATATACCCGTCGGCCCCAAAGGCATAATCAAATTCCACCGCAACCACCTTTAGGGGATCGGGCTGAATCATCATATAGCACAGGTTATCGGGCAATATCGGGGTGGGCTCTTTATCTTTGACCCGATCGGCAATGTAGCCCGCTGCAATGCGCCCCATCTGATTGGCCACATGCGCGCTTTTGGGATAGTGCCCAAAAGTCGGCGACACAAAACCCATGCAATCACCCACCAAATACACCCGATCATCATCCTCGGCATGCAACATGGTTGGGTGCTGATTACCCCACCATGCCGGCCCGGTCTCTGGATCAGGACGGATTAAATCCGCCTGCCACACAATATCTGCGGCCTGATGGGGTGGCATCAAAGCAGCATCTGCAAACTCAAACTCTCCGGCCGTGGTTGAGATACGCTGCTGAAAAGGGTCGACCTCTAGCACCTCGGCATTGGGCACATAGTGCAGGACATCGCCATACAGCTCGGTAAAGGCATAATCAAAGCCCCCATTGATGGGGTTGATACGCGGTTTAGGATCCAGCACGATCACCTTGCCCGGGATATTATGCGTTTTAAAATACCAAGCAATGGTGCAGGCCCGCTCATAAGGCGACGGCGGACAACGATGCGGCGGCGGAGGCAACGTCATCACAAAGTTACCCCCTTTGAAAGCACGCAGCTTTTTCTTTAAAAGCACGTGTTCATTATTAGAAATATAGGCCGCTGGAAAGTGACGCCGAGTATATTCTGCTGCATAGCGATCCGTGCCATACCATTCTTCATAGGCATTGCGGATCCCCCCGGCCAGGATCAAGTAGTCATAATCCAGTATTCCCTGACTACTGTGTACTTGCCGTTGCTCGCGATCCACAGCAAACACATCCGCCTGCACCAAAGCATAACCATAGCGATTTGCAGGGCGGTTCAGATCGTGCATGATGAAATCGCTCTCCACCACATCGGCCAACCACTGATTACTCATTGGGCAAGACCAAAAAACCGGATTGCGCTCGAGCACGACAACCTCAACCTCGGGGGCCTGCTCGCGTAAATAGCGGGCAGCCGTCAAACCGCCCCAACTACCGCCGACAATAACCACCCGTGGTGCCTGCGCATTAGCAGGCAATATTTTTCTTTTAATACTGACAAAAGGACTGGCCACCGCTGCGCGCCCCGGCGCAATCGTAGCCCCAGCCGCTGTCGCCGCAGCCCCTGTGGCTGCCCATAAAAAACGGCGTCGATGATGATTTTGCATAAAAACACCTGCGCCCCTCCTCTACGATGAAACCCTCATGGATCGATGCTGCGTACAGTCTACCGGCTGCCGGCACCTGTGCCCCACCGCTGCAATCAGCGCCTGCGCACCGGACGGATCCACAGACAGCGACGCACACAGACACACAGACGCTCGCACACAGAGCTCATCCGTCACGTGCAGACGGCCACACGCACTTAGCACCTGCCGAGCCAACTCGGACAGAAAACCATGAACGATAGAGAAAATTTCGGGGAAATAACTATTGGCCCAAACTGGGCACGGGCAATATAAAAATATCGAAGCTATTTAATAAGGACGCATCACCAAGGCCGATGATAGATTAATAATTAGAACTACCACCCCTATCTATCGACCCTGTTTGGGCCACTGTCAAAATGATGAAAGCAGCCCAATAACCTTTTATTAATGCTTACTGACTAGCAGTATAGCCTGACTGTGCTTTTGGGGCACCTTTTCGTGACGCCTGCGCACCACGTGACGAACCACCCGCACCACCACGAGCATGACGCGAGCGCGCACCAGGTTGGCCACCACCAGCGTAACGGCGACGACGCCCTCCTCGGCCTGCTCTTTTACGAGCCGCCTTGGGGGCTGTAGGTTGTGGACGCTGCGTAGGTTCTAAACCAGGCAGTGTTTGCATCGGGATGGGCTGGCCCAAAAAGCGCTCGATGCGACGCACATCGGTCAGCTCGTCCATAAAGGCCAGGGTAAACGCCTGCCCGTCATTGCCAGCACGACCGGTCCGTCCGATGCGGTGCGTATAGTCCTCGGCCTGCATGGGCAGGTCATAGTTAATCACATGGGTGATCCCCTGAATATCAATGCCGCGTGCCGCGACATCAGTGGCCACCAGCACCCGCGTCTGTCGACGCTGCAACTGACGCAAAGTGCGATTGCGTTGTCGCTGATTCATATCACCGTGCAACGCCGCCGAGGCAAAGCCATCCTTGCTCAAACGACGGGCTAAACGATCCGCACCCCGTTTGGTCGCGGTGAAAACTACAGCCTGATCCAACGCCCCATCCATCAATAAATGGTTGAGCAAATTGCGTTTGTGGGTAGGATCGTCGGCATAAAGCAGGGCCTGGCTGATATTGGCGTGCTGCTGTTTGGGCGCAGACACACGGATGACCTCGGCATCGTTCATCATGCCACTGGCTAATTTTCCTACGGCACCATCCAAGGTGGCTGAAAACAACAAGGTCTGTCGGGACTCGGGCGTCATGCCCACAATACGGCGAATATCGTGGATAAAACCCATATCCAGCATGCGATCTGCCTCATCCAAAATGAGGGTTTGCACCTGCTGTAACTGCACGCGACCAGAATTCAAATGGTCCATCAAACGACCGGGGGTAGCGACCAACACATCCACAGGACGAGATAACGCGCGTAATTGCTCGCGGTAGGACACCCCACCCACAACCACGGCCACATGAAAACCAGCCTCGCCAGCGGCAAAGGCCTTGGCCGCCTGGCCCACCTGAATCGCCAGCTCGCGGGTAGGTGCCAGCACCAACACCGCTACGGTAGCGGGCTCTTGGGGTTGATTACGATGACGTTGACGAGCGCGGCCACCTCGACCCTGACGATCGGCACGGCTCTCGCGATTAGCGGGATCGCCAGCACGGGCATCCTGCTGAGCACGACCGTTTTGTTGACGACGTGACTCTAATACACGCTGAATGGCTGGCAACATGAATGCGGCAGTTTTACCACTGCCGGTTTGGGCCGAAACCATTAAATCACGACCCTGCAATGCCTTGGGCACAGCAGCTGTTTGGACGGGTGTGGGCGAACGGAAACCTATTTTTTCCAGAGTGGAAAGCAAAGAAGGCGCAATGCCTAAAGACTCAAAAGACATGATTTTCCTTTGCTGCAGACGCAGCAATTGATTTATTGGCAAGCATCGGGCCGACCAATAAACCAAAAGAGCGCACAAAGGATAATGTGGCTTGGGGAGGTCAAAAAAACGCGATGACATGAAGGACGGCGCACGGGCCGCATCGCAAAATTCTCGCACAGACCCCGTCTAATAGCAAGAAATAGATCAAAAACCAACACTAATAGTTGCTACAAACGGGGCTGGCGTCAACATCAAGCATGAAAACCGCTAATCGGTTTAAAAGGGAATGTCGTCCCCCATATCGGCAAAGCTATCCATACCGCCGTCATCCATGCCACCCGACTGGCGTGATTGCTGGCCCCCTGCCTGTTGACCTGACTGTCCCCCTTGGGGTGCAGCGCTGGGACGTGGGGTTTGATCATAGGAATCCCCAAAATCAGCACTGCTATCACCGCGGCCACCTAACATTTGCATCTGTTCAGCGACGATTTCAGTGCTGTAGCGTTCGACTCCATCCTGCCCGGTCCATTTGCGTGTACGCAAACGCCCCTCGATGTAGACGGGACGGCCTTTACGTAAATACTCGCCAGCGATCTCTGCCAAGCGGCCAAACATCACGATGCGGTGCCATTCGGTTTCCTCGCGGCGTTCGCCCGTGTTGCGATCACGCCAATTAAAAGAAGTCGCCACCGACAAATTACACACGGCGCTGCCCTCGGCGCTGTAGCGCACCTCTGGATCGCGACCGAGATTACCCAAAACAATTACCTTGTTTACAGAAGCCATAATTTTTCCTGTTTAAAAAATCGCAACCCAAGCCTTGCTATCAAAAACAAGCACAGGTTGTATGCGTGCATATTCAAGCAAAATACCTAGCAACACCCAGCGGGCCAAACTGCCTGTGGAATCATTGTACCTATAAATCAGCTGCCTCCCACCCGGGAGGATCCGCAGATCCGAGCCTAAATTTAAGCAAACTCTAGTTTAAACCGGCGTGTGCTCAACCACCAAAGGGCAACTAAAACGATGCTGATATAAAAACCACCCAGCGGACCCTGCCAACGGATCATCACACCGCCCGCAGCTGCGCCAAAAAACACCCCCAATGACTGGGCTGTGTTGTACACACCCAAAGCCAGCCCGCGCTCTTGGA
>DATGTW010000014.1:0-5259 GCA_035301625.1 Paenalcaligenes sp. | reverse complement strand
TTGCAGTGCTTTCTATAAGGGGGACCACATGGATTTCCAATGGTCTGTCATCATCGAGTCACTGCCACCCTTGGTGCAGGGTGCCAAGCTGACCATTTACATCACCATCATGGGCCTCATTGGCGGGATGATCATCGGCTTTCTTTTAGGCCTGATGCGCGCCTACGGCAACCCACTATTGCACCTGATTGCCTCTATCTACATCGGGCTCGTACGCGGCACGCCAATCGTGGTGCAGGTGATGTTTATTTATTTTGCATTACCCGTTCTTATCGGCGTACGCGTTGATCCGCTGCCGGCTGCCATTGCTGCCATCGTCGTCAATTCGGGGGCCTATATTGCCGAGATCGTCCGCGGCAGTTTTCAATCAGTTGCCAAGGGCCTACACGAGGCTGGTTTGGCCTTGGGCATGCCCGAATGGCAGGTACTGACCTCTGTCGTCGGCCCAGTGGCATTCCGACGCATGATTCCACCCTTGGGCAACCAATTCATTGTTAGTCTCAAAGACACCTCACTATTTATTGTGATTGGCGTAGGCGAGCTCACTCGCCAAGGCCAAGAAATCATGGCTTCTAACTTCCGCGCCGTTGAAATTTGGACCGCAGTGGCCTTGTTTTATCTGGCTATGATTGGTGTGCTCTCACTCGTATTACGTCTCATTGAAAAAAGGATGCACATACTATGAGTACCGCACAACAGCCCGCCCAATCCCCTCGTCTGATGGTCGAGTTCCGCGATGTGATCAAAAGCTTTGGCCCCACGGTGGTACTAGATGGCCTCAATCTCAACCTAAATGCCAATGAGGTCACAGTGATCATTGGCCCCTCGGGTTCAGGCAAATCCACCTTGTTACGCTGCATCAATGTGCTCGAGAAAATCAATGGTGGCGATCTAATCGTTGACGGCCTCAGTGTACTGGGCAATCGCAAACAGATACGCGAAATACGCCAAGAGGCAGGGATGGTGTTCCAGCAGTTTAATCTGTTTCCGACGATGACAGCGCTGGAAAATGTCACGTTTGGTATGCGTAAAGTTCGCAAAACACCCCGCCACCAGGCACACGAAGAGGCCATGGAACTGCTTAACAAGGTCGGTCTAGCCGAACGTGCGCAACACTACCCCAACGAGCTCTCTGGCGGCCAACAACAACGCGTGGCGATTGCCCGCGCTTTGGCCATCAAACCAAAGCTCATGCTCTTTGACGAGCCCACCTCGGCCCTTGACCCTGAATTGCGCCACGAGGTTTTGCGCGTGATGCAGGATCTGGGCGAAGAAGGGATGACCATGATCGTCGTCACCCACGAAATGGATTTTGCCAAACGCATGGCTAATCGCATTATTTTTATGGATCATGGCAAAATCGCCGCAGATGGCAGCCCTGACGAACTCATCAACCAAACAGACAACGAGCGTTTACGCTCTTTTTTACAGCACGTAGAGTAAATGAATAGCTTAGAATACTTTGAGATATCTGGTAGCCCTTATGAGTTAGGCCAACAACTGGGGGCCTTTGGAGCTGACGCAGTCCGCAAACACCTGATCCACACATCTGCCTGGGCCGAGCTCATGCTTTGGCGCAAACACCCCACTGTGTCGCAAATGCAAAAGTGGGTCCATGACCATTTCCCAAATATTTGGGATGAACTTTGTGGCCTGGCTGACGGCCTGGATTTACCCATCGAGGATATATTTATCTGGAATGCCCGCGGCGACCTTTGGGCCCATGCGCCTGATGGTTGCTCTAGTGTGCTGCAGATTGACCCCTACCCTCGGGTCACTCACAACGAGGATGGCGACCCCGGGTTCTATGGCCACTGCGGTATCGTTCATGCCCAACCACAAGACGGAGTAGATTTTATCTCTTTCGTTTATCCGGGTTCTATTCCAGGTCATACCTTTGCCATCAATGAGCACCAACTGAGCATCACCGTCAACAATATCCGTGCACTTTATGCTCAACCCGGTATTCCGCGCATGGTGCTTTGTCGTGCCGCCTTAGATTGTCCGGACCACGGCGCGCTGATTGACCTTTTAACTTCACATCCTCGAGGGGGTGCTTTTAACCTCAATGTGACTGACCGACACTTGCTGGTGCACAGCATCGAGTTTAACGATGCGGATGTATCGGTGCGTCGCGTACAAAGTCCGTACTTTCACGCTAACCACGCCATCCATTCTGCGCTTAGAGATTACCCACAACGCATTACTGGTAGCTCAGGATACCGACAGATTCAGGGCCGTGGTTTGGTTGAGCATCCTAATTTTGATGGCGATCCACTCGCCGTACTGGGCAACGACCAGCACAATCGTTTCCCTATTTTTAGACGCCAACCCAATGACACGGATAATGAAAACACGCTGGCAACTGCCGATTTTCATTACCATAACCAGGCCGTTCACTGGGCTGTTTATGATGACCCTAACCAGGCACCATTGTTCAGCTTTACTGATTTACAACGTCTATAAAATCAACAGTCGCCTATTTAAAACTAACGAGCCTTTGCCATGGTTGAAAGCCCACCGGATACTTTAGAAGCACTGCACGAGCTGTTCTTGCACATACAGGCGCAGCCGGATGAATATCGGCTAGGGGAAAAAACCATGGCCTCGTTGCATGGGTTGCTCACACATCCAAAGGATGCCGCACACAGCAGCATCACCGAGCTCGCGGTGCAGTTTGATGTCAGCCCGGCGACCCTAACCCGGCTGTCACGCCGCTTGGGCTTTGAGAGCTTTAACCAATTCCAAGAGCTCTTTAAAAACAGTCTCTCGACACGACAGGCGTCATTTTATAGTACACAGGCAACGAGGTTACTAGAGCCCCGCCTGGATCGCTCAGATTCTGGCCATGGTACCTCGACCAGCCAACAGGCATGGCAACGGCTCGAGCAACTAGCCCGTGAAAACATAAATAATATCCACGGGTTTATGCAACAACTAAATAGTGAACAGTTTCAATTGGCCGCACAGGCCATCGCCCAGGCAGGGCAGGTACGTATTCATGGCAAGCGCCAATACAGCGCTTTGGCGCAATTTCTATGCTATGGGCTGACGCTCATTCGCCCCCATGTAGGACTGCTTGAGCCCAACAATTTAGGATTGGCCGAGGGGCTTGCACAGCTGCAACCTGGCGATGTACTGATCACAGCCAGTGTCAGCCCATATACGCGCGAGGTCGTACAGATTGGTCAGCAGGCAGCAGCACAGGGTGTGACCCTGCTCTCTCTGACCGACCACACACTGTCGCCGTTGGCCGAGTCCGCCAATTTTACTTTTGCTATCCCGGTCCAAAGCAGCTTTTACAGCAATAGTATTTCAGCTTATTTTGTGTTTGCCGAGGGCCTCTTAAACCAAGTGGCCTGGGAACTAGGTCCCCAGGCCATTGAGTCAATCAAAAATGTGGAAATGCAAATCCAAAACCTAAAAATCGAAACGCTATATTAATTTTTAAAAGTTTTATTATAGTGTCTCGGCGTATTGTTTTGAGCTTAACAAGGTATCCACATCTTCGAGCTGGTTCGGGCGCAATTTAAACAGCCAAGCCTCATAGGGTTCTTTTTGGATAAGCTCAGGATCATTGCTGACATTGTCGTTAGCTTCGAGCACCTCGCCGGCCACAGGGGCATAGATATCCGAGGCTGCTTTGACCGACTCTACCACGCACACTGTATCGCCTGCAGCCACCTGCTGTCCTGTCTTAAAATCACCGACAAAAACCAGATCACCGAGCTGCTCTTGGGCGTAATCAGTAATGCCAACATAAAGGATCTCGTCCTTTAATAATACCCACTCGTGGGTATCAGCATAATAACGGTCACTGGGTATGGTCATTTAATTTCCTTGTCATAAACCAAAAAGATTTAATCGTCCTCTTTAATGCAATCCACGTAAAAGCGGATTTCTCCGTTGGAGTCCTCTTCTTGGCCCAATCCATGTACATAGGTTTCAAAACCAGGGAATTGGGCGTTGAATTCGCGTGCGAACTGCAAATAACGCACAATCATGTCATTAAAGCGCTCACCCGGAATAAGCAAAGGAATACCCGGAGGATACGGGGTTAACAACACCCCTGTCACACGCCCCTCGAGCTCATCAATGGCAACCCGCTCAATTTCGCGGTGGGCCATCTTTGCATATGCATCTGCGGGCTTCATGGCTGGAACCATGTCACTTAGGTAAACCTCGGTGGTTAAGCGAGCCAGATCATATTTTCTGTATACCTCGTGGATTTGCTGACACAGGTCTTTTAGCCCTAAGCGCTCGTATTGTGGGTAATTGCGACAAAATTCGGGCAAAATACGCCACAGCGGCTGATTGCGATCATAGTCATCTTTAAACTGCTGCAAAGCGGTCAGCAACGTGTTCCATCGGCCTTTGGTAATACCGATGGTAAAGAGAATAAAGAAAGAGTACAGACCGGTCTTTTCAACCACCACACCGTTTTCGGCTAAGTATTTAGACACCAAGGCGGCCGGAATACCTTCATCGGCAAAAGTCCCCGATATGTCCAACCCTGGTGTGATGATCGTGGCTTTGATGGGATCAAGCATGTTGAACCCCTCGGCCAACGACCCAAAGCCATGCCATTCGTCTTCGGAACGCAAGATCCAATCATCGCGTGAGCCGATGCTCTGTGTCTCGTGAGCCAAGTGATCGGGCCCCCAGACCTTGAACCACCAGTCATTGGCCCCGTACTCAGCGGATACTTTGCGCATCGCGCGGCGGAAGTCCAATGCCTCGCGGATGCTTTCTTCGACCAGGGCTGTCCCACCAGGAGGCTCCATCATCGCCGCTGATACATCACATGACGCAATGATCGCATATTGAGGCGAAGTAGATGTATGCATCAAATAAGCCTCGTTAAAAACGTTGCGATCCAGGCTACGTGTTTGACTGTCTTGAACAGTGATCTGCGACGCCTGTGATAGGCCTGCCAACAACTTATGCGTTGAGTGGGTGGCGTAAATCATGCTGTCATTGAGTCTAGGACGATCATCGCCCCCAATGGCATGCATGTTTTTATAAAACTTATGGAAGGGTGCGTGCGGTATCCAAGCCTCGTCAAAATGCAGCGTTTCGATCTGATCACCGAGCAATTCTTTGAGCATTTCCACATTATAGACCACCCCATCATAGGTACTTTGCGTCAAGGTCAAAATACGCGGATTTTTATTTTTAGCCTCGCGAGCAAAGGGATTAGCTTCGATTTTACGCTGAATACTTTCAGGCTTGAACTCATCCAGGGGGATCGGCCCTATA
>DATGTW010000013.1:0-14039 GCA_035301625.1 Paenalcaligenes sp. | reverse complement strand
CAGTGCTGATGGACCGTTACGAACGTTTTTTGAAGAGCGATTTGATGTTGCAGGTATTCTAGCCATAGACACATTATAATTGGCTGATGCTATTTTTTTGGAAAGTTAAAAGATGTCTGATACAAAACACGCAAAAGTACTCATTTTAGGATCTGGCCCTGCGGGCTATACCGCAGCGATTTATGCTGCACGCGCTAATCTTAACCCTGTTTTGGTTACTGGACTAGAACAGGGCGGCCAGCTCATGACCACTACCGACGTAGAAAACTGGCCTGCAGATGCAGATGGCGTCCAAGGGCCCGATCTGATGGAGCGTTTCAAAGCCCACGCCGAGCGCTTTGAAGCCGAACTTATCTTTGACCACATCGGCGCTGTGGATCTTAGCGAGCGTCCCTTTAAGTTGACCGGTGATAATGGCACCACATATACATGTGACTCGCTCATTATCAGTACTGGTGCCACAGCCAAATACCTGGGCCTACCCTCCGAAGAAGAATTTTTGGGCCGTGGGGTGTCAGCGTGTGCCACCTGCGATGGTTTCTTTTATAAAAACCAAGACGTCATTGTAGTCGGCGGGGGCAATACTGCAGTCGAAGAAGCCCTCTTTTTAGCAAACATTTGTAAGACCGTATATATGGTTCACCGCCGCGACGAGTTCCGCTCTGAGCCCATTCTAACCGATAGGCTCATGGATCGCGTGAAAAACGGTAATATTAAACTCAAGCTTTTCTACGAACTTGATGAGGTTTTGGGCGATGAAACCGGCGTTACCGGTGTTCGTTTGCGCAATAACCAGACCAACGAGACCGAGGATCTCGACGTCAGCGGTGCCTTTATCGCGATTGGTCACCAGCCCAATACCGAGCTCTTTTCTGATCAACTCACCATGAAAGACGGTTATATCATTACCAAGAGTGGTCTCGAAGGCATGGCCACCATGACCTCAATCCCTGGCGTATTTGCCGCGGGTGATGTTCAGGATAATGTCTATCGTCAAGCTATTACAAGTGCTGGCACCGGATGCATGGCGGCACTCGATGCACAGCGCTGGCTAGAAAATGAAGGCAAGGCTTAATAACCACGCTCAACTCAACGCGCTACGGCGTCGGCTTCGCCAACAAGCGACCGGCGCCGAGCCTTTGGCTGCGCAAAAACAGCAAAACCATCAAAAGACTCAGCAAAAGAAACGCCTAAAACACGCCCACTATACCACTCAGAAGTACCCCGCGACACAGGACGAATGGTGTCACGCGCCCACACGATCCACACAGGTGGCATATCAATCTACCCACCCAAAAAAAACCAGGATAAACAAAAAACTAAAAAAAGGTTTTGATGGTGCTCTGTCGGCCAGCGACCGTTCGCTGTTCCAAGAGGCCATGCGTACGGTGCAGCCCCTGCAAAAACGATCTCAATACACTCCTGACTCGGCCACAGCCGCCGCCACTGGGCGTGATGCCCAACAGGCCAAGCAGCGTCGTCTGCGCGCTGAATCACATCGCCACGAACAATTGAGTACCGAGCTCTCGGATCATTATGATGTCTATGCCAGCGTTGAGCACATCGAAGAATATCTCAACCCTATCTGCGGTACAGATGTATTGCGTAACCTGCGCCGCGGCCAATGGCCACTAGAGGCCAGCATAGATTTGCATGGGGCTACCCTCGAACGAGCGCGCGAGCGTCTACAGAGCTTTTTGCAGCATTGCTTTGCCGAGGAATATCGCTGTATTCGTATTGTGCATGGTAAAGGCTATGGTTCGGCCAACAAAGAGCCTGTGCTGTTGTATCAAATCCGCCGTTGGCTCACTCAGCTGCGACTCGTTCTAGCTTTTTGCGATTGCGCACCTAACGAAGGGGGCCAAGGTGCGGTCAAGGTCCTGTTACGCAAGCCGCGCCGATAAAAAATTACGCGAATCACTTCAAAAAGGCTTACTGATTCATGAGCTGGCTATATCTATCTATCGCTATTTTTGCTGAAATTATCGCCACCAGTGCGCTTAAAAGTGCAGCTGGGTTCACACGTCTTTGGCCCTCCTTGATTACCGCTGGTGGCTATGCAATTGCATTTTTCTTTTTATCGCTTTCATTGCGGACCATCCCAGTAGGTATCGCCTATGCCGTATGGTCAGGGGTTGGGATTGTTGCTATCGCCCTAATTGGACTTTGGTTTTTTCATCAGCAATTAGATTTTGCTGCTTATGCAGGGATCGGGCTGATCATTGCTGGCGTCATTGTGCTCAACGTATTTTCTAAAGCGGGCCACTAACTCGGCCATTAACCTTTTGATACGGTTTTCCTGGGGATGACGCCAATAAACCCATGCAAAGAGTACCCAAAAAACAAGGGCCAGTGCTTTCACACCGACCCTTGTACTTTTAGTTCTTGTTATAGATGCTGCTTTAATTGCCTTTGTAGGCTTTTCATATGCGCACTGTGGTGTACGCTGTCGTCTCCTCACCTGCATGGTTTCCATTGTGCATTAATTTTAACGTTTGCACACCTAGGGATTGCACTGATATTACAGTGAGGCCTTTTCAAATCACTTTTGCAAATACGATTTAGCCATCCACTGGGCGTAACTCATTAACGCAGCATCTTGATTGGGCTGAGTGATGAGTTGTACCCCTACAGGCAAGTTTTGAGATGCTAATAACGGAATGTTCACTGCGGGTGCACGTAAAATGGTACCGATACTGCTAAATGTGACATCCCCGGTCGGATAAGGCCCCTGCAAGGCCTCTTTAGCATTAGGGGCCGGGCCATTGGCTGACAGGGTAATCAAACCATCTGCCACGCTACCCACCGCACGATGCGCCTGATCTACGATATCCCGTTTAAGCAGGGCCAAACGATGCTCATCCAAATGGATTCCCTGTGCTTGGGTCAATAGCTCACGCAGTTTAGGGCCCAGGCCATCCGCATGCTTGGCAACCATATTTTCCAAGCGCGCTCGTTGCTCCCAAGCGCAAATGGCAATAGATAAGCTCATCGAGTCTTGCAAAAGCCCTTCTAGGTAATTAAGCAAGGGATTACTACCCGCATCAATAATCTCGACTCCAACCGAACGCAAGTGCGAGAGCAAGTCATCAAAGGCAGCCAGGGTTTCTGGGTCAACATGTTGCCAGGCAGCACCATGGATCACTGCCAAACGCCGTGGTGGGTGTGCGTACAGGCTATGCTCATTACCATATAAACCAAAATAGCCTGGGTCGCCCCCTTCACGTTGACTGATGGTCTGGGCCACCAACCACGAATCATAGACACATCCCGCATGTACCCCCAAATGAGATTGGCTGTAGACCAAAGCCTCGCCACGAGTCAATGCGCCATAGGTAGGTTTATACCCCCACACCCCACAAAAACTGGATGGACGCAAAATAGAGCCAATCACCTGAGTGCCCAAAGCAGCAGGCACCATATTGGCCGCAACTGCTGCCGCTGAGCCACTAGATGACCCCCCTGGCGTGCGCAATGGATCATACGGATTTGTTGTAGGTCCTGGATCCAAAAAAGCCAATTCAGTGGTGACAGTCTTACCCACGATAATGGCACCTGCGGCGCGTAGCGCTTGCACTGATGCAGCATCGTTACCCGGCGCATTACCCTTGAAAATAGGACTACCATATTCCGTAGGCATGTCACGTGTTTCGATCACATCTTTAATACCAATGGGCATGCCATCAATGGCTGATAGAGGGCGCCCCTCTTGGTAACGCTGGGTAGAGGCACGGGCAGCCGCACGGGCCTCATCGGTATTGAGCACTACCCAAGCCTGAACCTCATCCTCGCGGGCCTCGATATTATTCAGGCACTGTTCTAGAAATTCTGTTGGAGTACTTTGTTGCTGCAAAAAGCGTTCGCGCTGAGTATGAAAAACTAATGGAGCGAAGCTTTTAGGATCATAGGACATGCATTTTCTCCTCTCATTGTTTGTTTTATGTTCTGCCAGATTCGTCTCTTTACTTTAACCGCTAAAGGACAAAAAACGTTAAACTGGCCTTAAATACTGAAAATAATGAGATACACACGCCCATCTGGCTTTTTGATGCCCCATCAGCGTGTGTTGGCCTTTATGCCGGACAAGAAAAAGGAGTTCCTATGAAACCCAAACTACTGGTCATCCATGCCTTAGGCTTAAATTTTATACAGCAGCTAGAAGAGCATTTCGAGCTGATCCGCCATGATGAAAGCAGCGCGCCCGGCAAACTCATTGCACAACACGGAGAGAGCATAGAAGCCGCCATTACCCACAGTGGCATCGGCTTTAAAAATGATTGGTTTGTCCACCTGCCCAACTTAAAACTAATCGCCAATACCGGAGTGGGATTAGATTCCATTGACCTAGACGCCTGTGCAACACATGGGATCCAAGTCACTAACACCCCTGATGTACTCGACGATGATGTTGCTGATTTAGCCATTGGACTTTTGATTAGTGCCTTTAGAAATATCCATGGCGGACATGAATTTGTAAAGAAAGGCCGCTGGACACAGGGACGAGCCCCTCTAACGCGGTCATTAAAAAACAAAACTCTAGGGGTGGTAGGGTTAGGCCGCATCGGCGCAGCTATCGCACAACGTGCCGAAGCCTTTGGCATGAAAATTCTCTATCACAATCGCAAACGCAAGTCTGATGTGGCCTACCCCTATGTAGACAATGTATTGGCACTCAGCGAAAAAAGCGACGCGCTCATGTTGGCCTGCCCTGGGGGACCTGAAACCGCAAATCTAGTCGATAGGGCCGTGCTCAAAGCCTTGGGCCCTAATGGCTGGGTAATCAACATTGCACGAGGCTCAGTCATTGATGAAGACGCTCTTTTTTATGCTCTAAACAATAACCTCATTGCTGGTGCAGCGCTGGATGTCTTTCACAACGAACCCAATATCGACGAGCGCTTTTTGGCTAACCCAAAGGTATTGCTATCACCACACAATGCCAGCGCCACCCGCGAAACACGCTACGCGATGGAAGCCCTGGTGACAGAAAACCTGATGGAGTTCGCAGCAGGTAAACCGCTGCGCACTCCGGTTTTAGATGATTTGTTGTAAACGCGTTTTTAATTTTCTGTTTTCGAACTCTTAGATGCGAGTGTATTAGAATCCGAATGCACTCGCATCAGATAGATGCTAAATGCGACGAGCGCATAGCATAGTAAACCTAGCCATAATGTTTTTTGAAAACCAAAAATCAAGGCTCCTAATACCGCAGCGCTCGCGCCCAAGACGGATGAAAACCCATTAATGGCCCACATCCAAGGTATATAGCGCGCACGTTCTTGCTTGCTTAACAAACGTATTAATAATGGAAAACACAACCCCAAAGCGATTCCGATAGGCAATAAAAGTGCACTCGCAAAAAGCACCCGCAGAATGAGTGGCCACAGCAAACTAACACTCAAAAGGTCGGGCAATAACCATTGGTAAGCCAAGCCAACAGCGCAAACCAAAAGCGCAGACCGTAATGCACAGCGGTGCAATTTACTACTTTTAATCAGAGCAGTCAGCCTACTGCCCACAGCCATACCTAACAAAAGCAAAGCCAATAGTAGGGCAAGCGCGATTACAGGATTACCTAGATAAAAAGTTAATTTCTGAACAAAAACTATTTCCAGCAACATAAAGCCCGCACCTAACCCCAAAAATGCAGTACTCATTGCAGGCAAACGCACTTTTGTAGCAGTAGCCTGGCCACGAAAACCGACAATTCCAGACCAGAGCCAGACCAAAATAGAAGCGGCTAAAGCGACATAAAACAACCTGAGCAAGATTTTAGGCGGTTGGATATCAAAATGATAGAAAAATGGTCGATCGTCGCTAATGCTAGTAATATCATGTCCTATATTTTTGATGTGTGCTTGGACCTCGGCAACCGAAGCGTTGCCAGTTGCCAATGCTTGTAGCATAGGATTTCCCATTCCTGGCCTGTGCAGCTGCGGGAAGTAAGAAGCATTCATTGAATAATTACGCTGCATACTCTGTTGCAGTAATTGTTGACTCGTTTCAAGCTCAAAGGGTTCTTTACCGAAAACCACTATTGGATAGGGAAAAGAGCCTAACACGTACATTCTCTGAAAGACCTGCTGCACATCAAGCCCTGATGCCTTATAAGCCTCCAAAGCTGTCATTATCAAACGTAGAACCGCCAACTCATCATGGGTTATCACCATCAAGAGACCATTTTCCGTCAAGTGCTCTAAATAGTCTTCTATTGCCTCAGTAGTCAATAAAAAATTTTCGGTTAAAGCAAAACCTTCAGGACTGCGGCTAGTATTAGTAACAGGCAAACTAAGCATAATTAGATTATATTCATCAGAATCTCTCTGAACGAAATGTCGCCCTTCCGCCTGCTGTATATCAATACTCTCAAAATCCGTATAAAGGCCACCGTTATAATCTGATTGGGCCTTTACCATAGCAAGCAAATCCGGATTTACCTCGACCCCTCTGACCAACTCAAACCCAGATTCAGCAGCTAATAAAATATCTCGCCCTCCGCCAGGGCCTATAACCAACGCACGATTTTTATTCTCGGGCTTCATCACCTGAAAGGGAAGTGCACCGGGAAAAAATCGAAGTAAATTTTGCACAGCAACACCGGGACGTTCAAAATCCCCAGTAAAAGCATACATAGGTGTACCTGCCGTACCATCCACATAAATGTCTCGATGCTCATTTGTATTCTGGTAATCCACCTGCTCTGTTAGACCAAAAGCACTCCAATTGTGACGAGCTACCTCACCAGCCAAAGGACCTGTTAGTGCATCCGAAATTTCCTTATCGGGATTACGCTCGGCAGTCATCGACCAATTTATACCTATTTGTAGCGGCACACCCCCAAAAAATAAACACCCAACCCCGACGAGTACAGCAGCCCAAGAAACCCGTCCTTGTTCGCGTGATAAATACCAAAGCACAAAAGCCAAAACAGCAGCTAGAATCAAAATACCACGTAATGCTCCTAGCCAATTTAACAGCAGCACACCCAAAACACACCCTAGCGCCGCGCCAAATAAATCAGCTGCATACAATTGGCTGCCGTAGCTGCTGTACCCCTGATAAGCTTGTGCAAAAAATGCCCCACCAAAGGTAAAGGGGATTAGCATAACTAAAAAATAAGCATAATAATGCTCAAAGAAAATGCTTTTCTGTGCCATCCATACGACTAACACTAACGCAAGCACGGTGCTTATGAGGCACGACCATAAATAGCCTAATAATGCTTTATCTTTGTGAACATAGTGAGCCTGTAACCGTTGTACTATCAAGCCTCCTAGCCCCAAACCAAGCATTGCCAAAGAGACCACACTAAAAACGAAATGATAAGACAAGAGTGTAGAAAGCATCCGCACTAAATTTAATTGCAATGCAATAAATACTGCAGAGATCACCCCTACGGAAAAATATACTGCTCTCAACCCGGTCTCCTAAATACGTCTTTATATAAAAGAAAAGGGGGTTACCCCCCTTTTCTTTTATTACTGTTCCTACTGTTTAAAATTAGCGACCTACCAATGTAGGCAACCACGTAATAATTTCTGGGAATATCGCTAATAAAACTAAAGTAAAGAGCTGCAGGAACAAGAAGGGCATCACTCCCTTATAGATATCAACCATTGTCACCCCAGGCGGTACCGTACTACGCATATAGAACAGTGAATAGCCAACAGGTGGCGTCAAGAAAGATGCCTGTAAATTAACTGCAATCATGACGATTAGCCATAAAGGATCAAAACCTAATTCCGCAGCTAAAGGCAAGAAAATTGGGAAAGTGATCAGAATAATACCTACCCAATCCAGCAAGAAGCCCAAAATAAAGATAATGAGCATCATGATTATAAACATGCCCCAACGGTCGAAAATACCGCCAGCCATGATTAGGTTAGTAACGACTGAGCGTCCCCCTAGGCCTAAAAAAACCTGAGTGAAAACTGTCGCCCCAACCATCACCATAATTACCATGCAGCTTGTACGAGTTGCACTCCAAACTGATTCTCGAAGCGCTTCAAAGCTGAAACGACCATATAGCACCATCAGCACAAGAGATAAAAATGCACCAATAGCGGAGGCCTCTGTGGGTGTAGCAATCCCATACCAAATAGAGCCCAATACCCCAAGAATAAGCAGCACTGGTGGCACAAGGTTGAGCAAAATCATCATGGTAATTTGCAGTCCGGTGTATCGACTACGTTCTTCCTCGGGGAATGCTGGTGCCACGCTAGGCTGCAACCAACAACGAAAAAGCACATAGAAAAAATACAGAACAGCAAGTAAAAGGCCAGGCAGTAGGCTACCAGCAAATAACCGACCTACAGATTCACCGGATTGGTCAGCCATAATTACTAGCATGATGCTAGGAGGAATGATAATGCCAAGAGTACCGCCACTGGCCACCACGCCAGTCGCTAAACGTTTATCATAGCCATAGCGCAACATAGCGGGCAAAGCCAACAATGACATGCTAATCACTGAGGCACCTACAACACCAGTGACCGCCGCAAATACTGTAGAAAGAATTACTACGGTTAGAGCAACAGCGCCATTAAAACGCCCTAGAGCATACTGCAAAGCTTTAAATAATCCATCTGCAATACCCGAGCGGTCGAGGATAGCCGCCATAAAAATAAACATTGGGATAGCGGCTAATAATTCATTAACAGATGTTTGCCACATCCTATTAACGAACATTGGGAACACCCGCTCCCCCATCCCGAAATAACCGAACAAAACTGCGAGCCCGCCCAGTACAAAAGCTATAGGACCCCCAGCTAAGATACCTAAAAGTACCCCCGAAAAAATCAAAATAACCCAGATTATTGGTTCCATCTGCTAGCCCTCTATTTTTTTATTTGTTAACAGGTAAACCGCATTCTTTAACAAAATGGCCACCATCTGTATGGCAAGCAAAATCAAGCTAATCGGAATAAGGGCCTTAACTAAGTAAATTGGAGAGTTAAATGCTGTACTAGCACGCTCACCATAACTCCATGCTCGCTCAGCGAATTTAATAGAAGTAGGCGTCATGACATATAAAAAAGCGCCTATAAACAAGAAATACACCAATGTTTCTAAAGCTACCTGTGCTTTTTCTGGTAACAAGCTAGTTAACACGTCAGCATTAACGTGCTCTTTATAGTGCAAGGTATATCCAAGCGCTAAGACAAAATGGGCACAGAATAAATAGGTAATTATTTCTTGCGTCCAGATTTGAGGAGCACCAATAAAACGTCGCGTTACAACCTCAAATAACACGACCCCCATAATAAAAAGCATGAGCCAGCTAACAAACCACTGACCAAACCAGCGGTTTATCCGGTCAAGGAAACGTATAAATGAAACAAAAGCCTGCACAGTCTCACTCCAAAATGTAGCTTTGCCAGACTAAGGCAAAACGTAACCCAATCTATGGGCAAAGCACCCATTAAATGAGTGCTTTGCCGGACTTTTTATTTATTTAGCTACAGGGTTGTTTTCATAAGGGGTACCGGGTTGCCAGAAAACTTGATTTTTGTTGCGCTCTTTGGCATCGGCAATTACAGCAACGACCTCGTCATATACTCCATGGTCTTTTGCGATTTGCTCTAACTGTTTGTGTGTATCCTCCAAGGAATCCCAACTATAACCAGCGGTAAATGGTTTTTGTAGTTCGCGCCAATCTTGCATGTTGACAAGATAGTCATACATGGAAAAAGCGATCTTGGCGTGGTCAGGGTTCTCCTTCGCATCTGCGATTATTTGCTCCTCGACCAGTTCAACTACGCGATCAAGAACCTCGTCATCCAAACGCGTATACTCAACGCCTGCTTCACGGAATTTGTTTGTATATTCACCTGAAGTTTGCTCAAAGAATGTGTAAGACCACATCATGGTATTTTGCGCTGCTTGCTTTAGCAAAAACTTGGTGTAGTCATCCAATTGGTCGTAAACATCTTTGTTGATCATGGTGCCTGAAATAGGACCAGGTTGGTGCCAGCCAGGCTTAACAACATAATCTGTAACCTCCTCTAGGCCCATGCTCCAATCAACCTCAGGAACGGAAAACTCTGCGCCATCAAGCACACCTCGGTCAAGAGCAGCATAGATCTCGCCCGCTGGTGTAAATACCGCAGATGCACCCATCTCTTCTAATAATCGGGACTGATTTCGGCCACATTGGCGTAAACGCAGTCCTTCATAATCTTCAAGCGCGTTAACAGCCTTATTAGTGCGTTGCCCTGACTCAGGCGACGTGACAGAATGTGGATACCATTTTAGGCCGTACTGTCCATACAGCTCGTTAATTAATTCGTAACCACCACTTTGCCAATACCAGGTCATATAATCGTAGGGTGTAAAAATAACAGGCACTGAAGTAGTTAGCGAGAATGCAGTATTACGCCCCTCCCAATAGCTGGGCCAATCGCTGCCCATATCAAGTGCGCCGGACTGCACATCATCAAACATTTGTACCGATGATGAAAAAGTCCCTCCATCGTTGTATTCGATCTCTACGTGTCCATCGCCCAAGGTGTTCACCAAGTCTACAAAATACTTATCGGGGCGCCATAGCGTGACTGAGGTAGGCCAAGAAGTTTCATAAACTATGTGTACAGGCTCACTGGGCTTTTCAACTTGGGCCCATGCACTATTAGACATGACCAAAGCTATTCCAAAACCAGTAACTGCTAAGCCACCGGCTACTGCTTGTGATACCAATTTTCTTTTGGTTTTAAAGCCTTGTCTTTCTGTTATGTTTGCTTTTAAAGCTGTCATAAACTCACCCTCCAAAACTAATGTGATATTTTTTAAATTACAGAACAACGACTTACATCCACACCTTTTTGTATAGTTCAACGATCTCCTCTTTGGTAGGCACCCGTGGATTATTCCCCGGAGAACCAGAAGCCAAAGCTTGTTCGGCCATCGTGGACAACACCGAGAAATACTCATCTTTGTCTATGCCATACTCTTTGGGTGTGGGGACCTGCAGGTCGACATTGAGCTGTGCTAGCTCGGCTAGCAGCTTGTCATTGGCAACCTCATCAGATTCTTTTGTTGTGGCTAGCCCCATAAAACGTGCACAATCAGCATAGCGTTGGGGGGCTGCTGAAATAGAAAATGCCGTTACTGCAGGCAACAACATCGCATTAGATAACCCATGCGGCACATGAAAAAACGCACCAAGCGGCCGGCTCATCCCATGCACAAGGCATACTGACGAATTCGTAAAGGCAGCACCAGCTAAAGTTGCCGCCAGCATAATGGCCTCTCGAGCCTCGTGGTTGTCTGGCTCGTAACATACCGTACGCAAATGTTTGCCTAATTCTTGCATTGCTAACTGAGCAAACCCGCTAGCATAAGGATTATGTCGCTTGCTCACATATGCTTCGATAGCGTGGGTCAAAGTGTCTAATCCGGTATCAGCTGTCAATCGTGTCGGTTTTGTCAGCGTCAACTCATAATCCACTATAGCTGCGGTTGGGCAAAATGCTGCCCCAGCGCATAACATTTTCTCGTTGGTTTCTTCTTCGGTAATAATGGTGAATCGTGTCATCTCAGAGCCAGTACCTGCTGTCGTTGGGATAGCAATCACAGGTAACCCTGGAATATCACTGACAACCGGCACTTTGTAATCACTCATTTGACCACCGTGCACAGCTAGAAATGCAATGGCCTTAGCCGAATCCAACGGGCTTCCCCCGCCTAGGGCGATTACACAATCCGGTTCAAACCTTTTTAATTGCTCGACTCCGACATTGATAGACTTTACAGTCGGGTCAGGCACCGTATCCGAAAATACTTCATAGGTCAGTCCTGCTGCATCCAGAGGACCCAACAACTTTTGAATCGTACCGCTGTCCACCATGAACTGATCGGTGATGATAAAAGGACGATCAACATCTAACTTTTCAAGTAGCTCGGCTGCCTGACTTAAAGCTCCGCCACCCATAATCATATTTCGTGGCTGCACTATATATGCGGTCATAACCCCTCCCCATAGCTGAAGCAGAACCATAAATGCACAGATTACTGCAAAAAACCTAGGAAATATATGAGTTTAAACACTAAGATTGAGCGGTTTTCTCAAACAGTCTTTTTTGTCTTCTGCGCCAATTTGAGCGATAAAGCCAAACAAAATCGTACTAATTTTCAAATCTGCCGAGGAGGTGCAAAGAAAACCTAACCGCTAGAGCTGAGGTACAGGGAGAGATGCACTAATGAACATATACTTACTAAAAAGATGCTGAACCTGAAAGCAGTCTTAAAACCACTAAACTGTTCGCTTAATGTGTGCACAAAGCACTGGTGACAGAAAACCTGATGGAGTTCGCAGCAGGTAAACCGCTGCGCACTCCGGTTTTAGATGATTTGTTGTAGTTATAATTATCCGCGACCAAGATAGGGCATTTTGTTCGCCATGACAGTCATGAACAGCACATTGACCGTTAATGGCTGATCGGCCATATAAACGACGGCTTGGGCGACCTCAGCCACATCAATGGTGGGCTCGGGCCGGATTTGGCCGTCGGGCTGTAGGCGGCCAGTAGCGCTGTCTTTGGTGATTTGTGTGGCCGCATTACCGATGTCAATCTGCGAGCATACGATGTCGTAGGGTCGCCCATCCAGGGATAAACTTTTGGTTAACCCCGTAATTGCATGTTTGGTAGTGGTATAGCCGACAGAATGAGGGCGCGGTGCATAGGCTGAGATCGAGCCATTATTAATGATGCGGCCACCCTGCGGTTGGTGCTCTTTCATTAACTTAAAGGCCTCGCGTGCGCAGTAAAATGAGCCGTTCAGATTAATATCGACGATTTGTTGCCAATCCTCAATGTCCAGCACATCGATATCTACTTCGGCATGCCCAATGCCCGCGTTATTAAACAATAAATCCAAGCGACCGTATTCTGCTTTGATGAAGTCAAAAAGATTTTTGACCTGCGTGGGCTGACTCACATCACAACGATACACTACACTCATGCCTGCTTTACACTGTTTCTGAGTCTCTAGCAGTGACTCTTGGGTACGACCAGCCAGCACCACAGTATAATTAGCCTCGGCCAAAGCTATTGCTGTTGCTTGCCCTATTCCTGAGCCCGCCCCTGTTACCAACGCAATTTTTTTCATCATGCCCTCCTGTTATATCGAGCCATAAAGCTATAGCGCATGCCCATCCGTAGACATTGTTACGCGTTACTCTTTTCAGTTAACATCATTTTTTGATTCCTGATTGTACCCCAAACCTTTCTCTAAACCTTATGCCTCTTTGGCTGTCATTATTTAATCAATAAAAATAATCTCTCTATGAACGCACATCCCTCTTCTGAACGCTGGCAGCAATGGTTCAAAGCTTTTTGGAGTCTTTTTGTTTTAGCCACGTTTGGACTCTTGGTAGCACGCGGTCTACTGTTTTTTACTTATCGCCCGTCTACCTTATCTGCTGAATTTCAAGAGCTATGTTCTGTTTTGTGGTTGGGATTGCGTTTCGATCTCAAGCATCTGAGTGTTTTATTAGGCCCTTGGCTGCTTATCAGTTTGCTGTTTTATCGTGCTAGCAAACGCTACTGGCGGCTATTCGGCCGTGCGTTTTGGACCTATAGCACGATTTTTTTACTGCTGGTTAATCTACTCAGCATTATTAACCACTATTATTTTGCCTTTTACCAAAGCCCCATCAACAGTTTGTTTTTTGGGCTCCAAGAGGACGACACCCAAGCCATTCTCATTACGGTATGGTCTGATTTTCCCGTCCTATCATTATTATTTTTACTTTTTGGATGGACTGCTGCGCAGATTTTTATTGCCCGAAAAATCCAAGAACGTCCTGTGCGAGCCATGCGTCCTTGGTGCTTTTATGTCACGGCCTGTCTTAGCATTGTTCTGCTGGTAGGATTGGGACGTGGCAGCCTGGGGACTTTTCCATTACGTACGCAGCACATCAACATTTCTAAATATAGTTTTTTAAATCAATTGGTCCCTAGCGGAGCTCATGCACTTTATCTGGCCCACAAAGAGCGCCGCCAAGACAATATCGGCGATGACCCTAATATCGCTTTGCA
>DATGTW010000012.1:0-3677 GCA_035301625.1 Paenalcaligenes sp. | reverse complement strand
AACTACATGGATGAAGATGAGAAGTGGAAGGGCCTGCAGGCAGAGGTACTGGGGTATGCCGCTGATAAAGCGGGCTACAACCTCGAGTATCGCGAGATGGCCTTTGAGAATGAGATACCGGCCTTGATTCAAGGGCGCGTGGATATTGGCTCGGGGATTTATGTCACCAATGAGCGCTTTGAGCACTTGGATTTCATCCCGTTGGTTGAATCTTATTTTGGCATCATCTCGAGCAAAGAGTTCGCTGAGAGCGTGTCGGATTGGTCCAGCTTTTGCGGCAAGAAAATTGGCATGCATTTCTCGGCACCGACAGAACGCGCCGTCAAAGAGATGAATGAACAGTACTGCGACGATGATGATGGCGCCATACCCACCCCCAGCAGCGGCGGCATTATGGATCGCTTGAATAGCGTCCAAAATAATCGGGTGGCGGGGGCCATTGATGACGTCAATATGTGGTGGGCAGCGACTCGGAGCATCCCTCATTTAGAGGTTGCCATTGATCAAGTCGGGGCACCACTGTACTGGCCCATCGCCTTCAAGAAAGGCTCAGAGCTGCGCGAAGAGCTTTTACCCTACATCATCGAGTTTTTTGAGTCGCCTATGGCCGAAGAGGTTTCCCTCAAATATGGCATGGATAGGAACGTGTTCATCAAAAATGACCCCGATGAGGTCGTGCAGGAAATCTTGGAAAGTAGAAGGAAGTAATTCTATTCACTTATAGCGCCTAAGTGGCGTCCCCCATTCCCTTTATTTGAATAGGGGGCGCCCAATGCATTTAACGAGTAAGAGGTTTTAAGTGCTATCTGAAATTTTAGGTTATTTGACGCTTCCGTACCTACTTGAAGGTGCTGTAATTGCTATCAAAATGTGGGTGTATTCCTTTATTTTGTCCTTTATTTTTGGGCTGGTTTTAGCACTCATAAGGACCGCTAAAGGGCTGTACGTTTTACGCGCTATCGTCAGTTTTTATATCTGGGTTTTGCGCGGTACGCCGATTATTTTGCAGCTCGTCATTTGGTACAACATGCTGCCCTTTCTGGGTTATGACATCCCGGAGTTTTGGACGGCTGTGATTGCATTAACAGTATGCTTTTCGGCTTATTTATGCGAAGTCTTCCGTGGGGGTTTATTGGCTGTTCAAGAAGGACAGGTAGAAGCTGCTAAATCATTAGGTTTTGGGCCCTTTGGCACGATTGTTTTATTTGTCATCCCGCAAGCTCTGCGTGTGGCGTTTCCATCATTGATTAATTTTGCCATCTTATTGATGAAGGATACATCGATCACTTCTGTCATTGCGGTGAATGAATTAACACTACGTAGTAATACGATTGTGGCTCGTAATTTTGAATACGTACCCGTCTTTGGTGCTGCGCTGATTATTTATTTGGCCCTGACAACATTGCTCTCTCTTTTTCAACGCTATGCTGAAAAGAGAATGGATTTCCAAGATAAAGAAAAACGTCTGAGCAAGAAAAAGAGCACGATCCAGCGCGCCAGCAAAAAACTTGGAGATTATCTCACCGCTACCAATAGCAGCACGCAAGCGGATTCGGTCGTCTTTACTAATGTCACTAAATCATTTGGCAGTAATGTGGTTTTAGATAATTTGTCGATGGCTTTCGCCAATGGGAAAACCACTTGCATTATGGGGCCCAGTGGTGCGGGTAAAAGTACTTTGCTCAGGACCATCAATGCGCTCGAAGAAATCGATAGCGGCACCATAACGGTCAACGGTGTGGAAGTCAGCAAGGGTAGCAAGAAAGGCTTGTTGAGAAGACGGCCTTCTGAGTTTAGGCTGACCAAAGCACGTCGTAACTCTGGTACGGCGATGGTGTTTCAACAGTTCCATCTATTTCAAAACTACTCGGTTTTGCAAAATATGACACTCGCGCCGCATTTTGTAGGCCAGCGCCCGACTCGGGATAGTGTGGCTGATGGAGCCAATCTATTGCATTTGTTTGGGTTGAGCCATCTGATTAACCGTATGCCTCAAAGGCTGTCAGGGGGTGAGCAGCAGCGCATCGGGATCTTACGTGCTCTGGCAACTTACCCCAAAACCCTGCTTTTTGATGAACCGACTTCGGCCCTGGATCCAGAACGCGTAGGCGAGGTGTTAGAGGTTATGGAAGAGTTGTCCAACGCAGGCGGAACAATGGTGGTTGTGACCCACGAAGTAGATTTTGCACGACGTTGCGCGGATTGGGTGATTTTTATGGAGCATGGGCATGTGGTTGAAGAGGGTCGCCCCGAAGATATTTTGGATAACCCAAAAACAGAACGCATGCAAACCTTTTTAGCAGGCATTACCAAGTAGTAATTTTGCAGTCATATAGAGGAGAGACGATTCATGAAAGTATTAATTTGTGGCGGTGGGATAGGCGGATTGTCAGCCGCTATTGGGATGGCCAAGCTAGGGCATGAGGTCCGCGTATTTGAACGAGCGCCCGAGCTGCGTTCCACCGGTGCAGGGTTAAATTTATGGCCAAACTCAGGGCGAGCGATCTATGGTTTGGGCCTCAAAGAGCAATACGACGCTATTTGTGTCAAGCTTGACCGCTACTTGAATTACAACCAGGACGGCGAGCTGTTATACGAGACTGACTGCAGTGACTGGCCCGAAAAATATGGCGCGCCTGCAATAGGGGTTTATCGTCATAATCTGAATAAAATGCTCGCCGAAGCCGTGGGCTATGAAAATATCAGCTTTGGCTACAAGGTGACCTCGGTAGAAAACACTGATAACGGCGTGATTTGTCATTTTGAAAATGGCGAAAGTGTTGAGGGTGATGTCCTAATCGGTGCTGATGGCATTTATTCAACCATTCGCGACCAACTGGCCGGGGGGGTGACTTTTAGACGCAATGATCATCATGCATTCCGTTGGCGCGCTATTTTCGACATAGAAAAAGCAGATATCGATAGAGCCGCACAAACCGGATTTTATTCCGAAGGAGGTTGGTTAGCGACCATACCTATCGGGGATGGCCTGGCTTATTGGTTTGGTTCGGTATCCGGAGCGAAAAATGTGGATGAGTTTCTGGCCTATTTCCAAGACTGGAGCAATACCCACATCCCCAGCACATTGGCTTTGACACCCAAAGATAAAATCATCGAAAGCCCCCTTTATGATGTGGACGGCGTGCCTTACCAGTGGACACATGGGCGCATTACTTTGTTGGGTGATGCTGCACACCCCATGGTGCCCGATTTGGCTCAGGGTGCCAGTCAGACTTTTATCGATGCCTATGCCCTGTATCAGGCTTTTGAAAATAACACCGATATAGAAGCTGCCTTGGCTGAGTACGAATCCGTTCGTCGCCCTGCTTCTGAGTATGTGGTCAAGCGTTCTCAGTACGGCAGTTTCATGGGGCGTAACTCGGTTGATCCGATCCCGGTCCGCTACCAGAAAGAAATCGAACCCGAGTCCTCACACTAAAAACCTAAGGAGACAACATGGCATCCGCAATACCCGCACAAGAGCTCCAAGAGCTAGCGCAAAATTTGGTCGATGCAGAATCGCCCAACCCACCTGGTGATGTACGCCTGCCTTTGGAGGTAGCAGCAAAGTATTTTGATGATCACGAGATTCCATATGCGCGAGTTTCCATCGACAGGGAAAACAAAAAAGTGAATTTGGTGGCCCGAGTCATCGGCGCACATGAGGGCCCACACCT
>DATGTW010000011.1:0-4296 GCA_035301625.1 Paenalcaligenes sp. | reverse complement strand
CTTTTTCTCGAGCAAGATCATCTTGTATCGGTCGTCTGCCTTGGCCACAACCTCGCTGTTAGAGCCACTGAGCAGATTTTTTAATTTCAGGCGCACGACGGCGGTGTTACGCCCTGATTTGTTGTATTCGGCGCGCTCGATGATCATCGGCTCACCGCTAACTTCGATAATATTGCCACTGCGTAGTTCTTGTGCTGTTTTCATTTTGGTAGAAACTCCGATAAATAGCATCCACGGCCACTGCATTAGCATGCCTAGGTGCAAATGATTATCGGTATTTTATCAGAATGCACCAGGCTAGCGCATGCCTAACGCGAGTTTAATTTTTGTGTACAGAATTGGATTAAACGAGCACTTAATGAGTCCTGCATACTGAGCTTATGCACTTCGTGACGAATGCTTTGTTGCCAACGCCGTAAGGGTGCAGGCGCTAGGGCGGTAATATCTAAATTATGGGTATACACTCGCTGCGGGACATTTGAATTCCATTGCCAGAATAGTTTTTGTGCCGCAAAGGGTAAATCTAGTCTTTGTAACCAGGCCCGTAATTTAATCAGATGGGTGCACTCACTTTGTGGGTAAGGCTGCCATATAAAAGGCAGTTGTGCCCATAGGGCTTGCATCCACGAGTCTTCGCCCCGCACAAAATTTAAATCGGTGCTCCATAATAATTGGTCGAAATATTGTTGCTTTATAAAAGGCAGTTGCAGCAGCCTTATTGCTGGACTGTCTACAGAGTCCTCTTTTACGCATAATGACATTTTTGCTTGCAAAAATTGTTGGGCACTTTGATAGTGATAGTCTTGGTCAGCCGCAAATAACAACGTGGTAGGGGGGGTAGGCTCCTGCTGGTATAACGATTGCAAGAGTGCTGTCACCGGGGCATGGGGATATTGGAAAATGAAAAAAACCCTGCTAGAGGCCAGTTGCCGTACGTCGGTAGAGCTTAAACCCAAGGGTGCAGCTAATTTTTGCCATTGCATCAGGCGCGGTTGTGATTGCCAGTGTCTGATCTGTGAGAGCAAATCGGGCTGCCTCAAAAGTCCCCCGGTGTTTTCTGTAAAGCCGGGATAAAAATAATACTTTTGTGTATGCAATCCATCGGCATGTCCGGGCAATTCGTGAAATTCCTCTACCCATTTTTCCGCGCTCAGGTGATCCAATACTATCCACAGGTGATTTGCGGTCAATTGCGCGCGCATCGCGGGCGGGAGTCCCCCCGCAAAAACCTCGATAACAATTGGGTGTGGCTCAGGCCAATCGTTGGGTGTCAAAGCGGTATCTTGTTCGGGCCATAAGTGAATCGATAGTCTTTGATTTTGTGCTGCCTTATTGCTGGATCGCCTGACCGGTCCTTGTTGGTTTTTTGGGGGGGTGATTTTTTGCAGCGTGGATAGGTCATCTATCCACAGTCGCACCTCAGCATAAAAAGGGGCACCGCTTAGTTCTTTTGCTAAACGCCAACAAACGCCAGCATCGCCGAAATGATCGATAACACGACAAAAAATATCAAAGCGCAGCATGCACGATGCCTCTATGGTATTTGAAGTGAGTTTGAAACCGAATGTTCAGGTGCCCTGATGAGATGATTTTGGTCACAAAAAAGCCCCTGCGCTAAATATACAGCACGCAGGGGCCTATGGGCATCTACCACCCGATTTAGACCGAGTCGGCGATTTCCTTGAACTCTTCGATTTGGTCAAAGTTCATATAACGATAGATGTCATCGCGATCTTGTTGCAAGACACCTACATCCGCCAGGTATTCTTCTTTGGTAGGGATACGACCCAGATGTGAGCAAACTGCAGCCAGCTCGGCTGAGCCGAGGAACACATTAGCGTCCTTACCCAAACGGTTGGGGAAGTTACGCGTACTGGTAGACATGACCGTTGCGCCATCACGTACGCGGGCTTGGTTACCCATGCACAATGAGCAACCCGGCATTTCCATGCGTGCCCCAGCAACCCCGAGCACACCGTAGTGACCTTCTTCGGTGAGCTGTTGTTGATCCATTTTGGTTGGAGGAGCCACCCACAGGCGTGTGGGCAGGTTGTTTTGGCTTTCGAGCAAACGCGAAGCTGCACGGAAGTGACCAATGTTGGTCATGCAGCTACCAATGAATACCTCGTCGATGGTCGTGCCTGCGACATCAGACAGACTCTTGATGTCATCCGGGTCGTTGGGGCAAGCGACTAAGGGCTCATGAATTTCGTTGAGATCAATTTCAATCACGGCGGCGTATTCGGCGTCCTCGTCGGGCTTGAGCAGCTGTGGATCTTCGAGCCATTTTTCCATAGCCTCGATACGACGGCGCAGGGTGCGTTCGTCTTCGTAGCCATTGGCGATCATCCATTTGAGCAGGGTGATATTACTGTTCAAGTACTCAATGATAGGCTCTTTATCCAGGCGTACGGTACATCCGGCGGCAGATCGCTCGGCTGACGCGTCACTAAGCTCAAAGGCTTGCTCAATCTTGAGATCGGGCAGTCCCTCGATTTCGAGAATACGGCCCGAAAATACGTTGACCTTATTCTCTTTGGCAACGGTTAATAAACCATTCTTGATAGCGTAATAGGGAATGGCGTTGACCAAATCGCGTAGGGTTACGCCAGGCTGCATTTTCCCTTTAAAGCGTACCAGTACGGATTCAGGCATATCCAAAGGCATTACCCCTGTGGCTGCCGCAAAAGCGACCAAACCGGAACCTGCGGGGAAGCTAATGCCGATGGGGAAACGGGTGTGTGAGTCACCACCAGTACCTACTGTATCGGGCAGCAGCATACGGTTGAGCCACGAGTGAATAATTCCATCACCAGGACGCAGTGAAACGCCACCACGGGTGCTAATGAAATCAGGCAGTTCGTGGTGCATTTTGACGTCAACGGGTTTGGGGTAGGCCGATGTGTGGCAGAAGGACTGCATCACTAGGTCGGTAGAAAAGCCCAAACATGCTAGGTCTTTGAGTTCATCACGTGTCATGGGGCCAGTGGTATCTTGGCTGCCCACAGTAGTCATGAGGGGCTCGCAGTAGGTGCCTGGGCGAATGCCTTGGCCTTCGGGTAGACCGCAAGCGCGTCCTACCATTTTTTGTGCCAGGGTAAAGCCTTTGCCGCTGTCTTTGGGTTGCTCGGGCAAACGGAATAAATCCGTGGGACCCATATCCAATGCTTCGCGGGCGCGGGCGGTCAGGCCACGGCCAATAATCAGGGGGATACGACCGCCGGCGCGAACCTCGTCAAATAAAACCTGGGATTTAAGTTTGAACTCGGCAATGACCTCGCCATCTTTGAGGGCTTTGCCTTCGTAGGGGCGCAACTCAATGACATCGCCCATGTTCATTTTAGTGACATCTAACTCGATAGGCAGTGCGCCGGCGTCTTCCATGGTGTTGTAAAAGATGGGGGCAATACTGCCGCCCAAGCAAACACCACCAAAGCGTTTGTTGGGTACGTAGGGGATGTCCTCGCCGGTATGCCACAGCACCGAGTTGGTTGCAGATTTTCTGGATGAACCTGTGCCAACGACGTCACCGACATAAGCCACCAGGTGACCTTTCTCTTTAAGGGCTTTGATTTTTTCAATGGGCCCGACTTCGCCAGGGACATCAGGCTCGATGCCTGTGCGTGGGTTTTTGAGCATCGCTAAAGCGTGCAGGGGAATGTCGGGACGACTCCATGCATCTGGAGCAGGTGACAAATCATCCGTATTGGTTTCGCCACCGACTTTAAATACAGTGACGGTTAAGCTTTCGGGTACCTCAGGGCGGCTGGTAAACCATTCGCCATCAGCCCAGCTTTGCAGGATTTCTTTAGCGTACGCATTGCCAGCATCAGATTTTTCTTTGACATCATGGAAAGCGTCAAACATCAACAGAGTGTGCTTGAGTGCTTCGGCCGCGGTTGGTGCCAACTCATCGTTATCCAGCAGTTTGATCAAGGGTGCGATATTGAACCCCCCAAGCATGGTCCCCAGTAAACGGGTGGCGTGTTCGGGATCAATGAACTCGTTTTTTTCTTCGCCAAAAGCCAGGGCAGCCAAATAAGAGGCCTTGACCTGGGCGGCATCATCGACCCCAGCAGGGACACGATGTGTTAATAGTTCGAGCAAAAACTCAGCCTCGCCTGCAGGCGGGTTTTTGAGTAGTTCAATTACCTCGGCAGTTTGTTGTGCCGTCAGTGGAAGGGGGGGAATGCCTAACGCGGCGCGTTCGGCAACGTGTTGGCGATAAGATTCCAGCATGTTGCGGCCTATTTAAATAAAAATGGATGAAAAATGATGCGATTTGGGGGTACATTG
>DATGTW010000010.1:0-11139 GCA_035301625.1 Paenalcaligenes sp. | reverse complement strand
CATTCTTGGCAGCATGGGGTTTGCTACCAGTCATGCTGTTGATCTTTCTCGTCCAGATGCCGAAAAGGGCGAGCAAATCTACCTCCAAGGCGATCCTTCGCGCGGCGTGCTCGCCTGTGTGACGTGTCACGGTGCCGAGGGCAATAGCACGTTGGAAACATATCCCAACCTGGCCGAGCAGCCCTTTGAGTACTTGGTCAAACAAATGAACGATTTCCGCCCTGATGGCGACAAGCCAGCCAAACGCTTGGGCGAGGGGGGTAATCCGGCGGTGATGGCACCGATCGTGTCCCAAATGTCCGATGAGGAAATCCGCGACGTGGCTTTTTATGTCAGCCTCCAAGAGTTAGATTCCGAGACCACACCTAAATCCAGCAGCGAGGATACCCTAGAGCACGCCCAGCAAATCTGGCGCGGGGGCATCCCTGATCGCAACGTGGCCGCCTGTGCTGCCTGTCACGCCCCTAATGGTGCTGGCATTCCTGGCGAGTTTCCCCGTTTGCGTGGGCAGTTCCCTGCTTATTTAGCCGAGCAATTGCGTTTGTTCCGCGATGGTGACCGTCAGGATGATATCATGGCTGACATTGCCAGTCGCATGCAGGAAAAAGACATCGAGGCGATCGCCGATTACGCAGCAGGCTTGCGCTAGACGGATATAAACAACACGCGATTAGACCGTAGTTTGTCGTTGATGGTCATCACTGCGTTGATATTTACAGGCCCCTTGGTCTTGTGTACCTACACAAGGCACAAGGGGCTTGGCGACATTTAGGCCTGCGTTTTTGTGGATGACCATGATTTTTTGGTGGGTTTCATTTCCCTGCCATTGATATTGCTTTATTCTAGGCTAAACCGCCAGGTGCCTTTCAAAATTGCGGTTTTTCTGTGAACCCCCATCTATCGTCTTGAATGACAGGGTTTGATCTGCAGCAATTGAACTTTTTCTATTTAAAGTACTCTATACAAAGTTGAGTAATCTCAAGTTTTTTTGCTATCCCCACTCATTTTTCCGTTTTTAAAGTACTGTGTCATTTAAAACTGTTGAGCGTCGCGTTGGCTTTGCAGAAATCTTTGAGCTTTTGGGTTCAATGCGTTTTGCGATTAGCCTGTTGGTTTTTATCTGTATTGCAAGTGTTATTGGCACTGTATTGCCACAAAACGAGCTGCCCAATACTTATATCAACCAGTTTGGTTTGTTCTGGGTGGGGGTGTTTGATGTTTTTTCCATCTGGAATGTCTATAACAGCTGGTGGTTTCTGACCACGATGGGTTTTTTGGTGGTGTCTACCACCCTGTGCTTGATTCGTCATACCCCAAAGATGCTGCGCGAGGTCAGTAACTTTAGGGAATACGTACGCGGCACTAGTTTGCGGGCGTTTCCCAATCGTTTTGAAATTCACAATGACCAGGCCCCCGGCGAGCTCGTCACCCCAGTGACCAGCTGGCTGAAAAAGCGTGGTTATGCTTTCAAAGTCCGTGAGGATGAGGGTGACAGTTATTTGGTGGCCGCTAAAAAGGGCGGTGCCAATCGTTTGGGCTACGTGTTTGGACACGCCGCAATTGTGATTATTTGTATTGGTGGATTGCTGGATAGTGATTTGCCGGTGCGGATGCAGGTGTGGTTGGGCGATAAACACCCTGTGACCGAAAATATGTTTATGTCCGAGGTTCCCGATGGGGGGCGTTTGTCGATTGCAAACCCCAGTTATCGGGGCAATATGCTGCTGCCCGAGGGCTCGCGTACGGCCAATGCCATCATTCCCTACTTAGAGGGGGTGCTGTTGCAGCCAATCCCGTTTACGGTAGAGCTCGAAGAGTTCTTTATTGATTTTTATCCCGACGGGATGCCCAGCAGCTATAAGAGCTATGTCAAGGTCACTGACCCCGAGACCAATGAAAGCTTTAAGCAGCTGATCGAGGTCAACGAGCCTTTGCGCCACAAGGGGGTCACCATTTATCAGTCGGGTTTTGATGATGGCGGTAGCCAGGTCAACCTGCAAATGTATCCTCTGCGTGGGGGTGACTATACCCCGCGTCCGGTCAGTGCTGAGGTCGGTAGTAATCAATCTGTGGTCTTTGATTTCCTGCCCGATAGCCCGACGGTATCTATCCAGCCCACCGAGTTGCGGGTGATTAACGTCGAAGATTTAAGTTCGGGGGTGCCGCAGCCCAAAGCTTGGCTGGATCACGTGGCCGAGGTCACCGGCAGTGCAGCCAGCAAACGTGATCGTCAGCTGACTAATGTTGGGCCCAGCGTGCATTATCGTTTGGTGGGCTCTGATGGGCAGTCATTTGAGTACGTCAACTATATGGCGCCTATTATGTTGGATGATTTCCCCGTATTTTTGATGGGGATGCGTCGTGACGAGAGCGAGTCACTGCGTTATGTGCGGATCCCAGCCGATGGGCGCAGCACCATGGATGAGTTCATGCGTTTGTATGCCGCGATTGAGGACCGCGATCTGGTCCGCCAGGCTGCTCAGCGTTTTGCACGCTCGAATGCGGCCACCGAACAGTCGCAAATCATCGAGGATGCCTCTTATAATGCCTTGCTGCGTTTCTCTGAGCAGGGGTTAGGGGGGCTGCTGGATCATGTACCCGAGGATGAGCGCGAGCGCATTGCTTCGTTTACCATCCCGATGCTGCAGTTGACCATGATCGAGTTGCGCGATCTATTGCGTGAGCAAAACAACGAACCTGCAGTGGATTACAATGGCGATCGTGGCGATCGCGAACAAGAGTGGATTCGCCTGAGTGTGCTGGCCGTGGCTAATTTGGCCAGTTATCCAGCGCCGGCCGTGTTTGCCTTGCAGAATTTTGATCATGTGCAGGCCTCGGTGTTCCAGGTATCACGCAGTCCAGGCATGTTTATTGTCTATTTGGGCTGTTTGTTTTTGATTCTGGGCGTTTTTGTGATGATTTATGTCCGTGACCGCCGTGTCTGGGTATGGATACGCCCCGATGATAGCCACGGGACTTTGATGACCGCGGCGATGACTTCTCAGCGACGTAACCTCGACTTCCGTCAAGAGTACGATCGCTTTGAAAAAGATTTTCAACGTTTAGCGACCTAAAGGGTGAGCAAATGAGCAATGTAGCCTCTACGACCATGCCAGATTGGGACGACCCGATGGCCCCCAGTGGGGACCGCCGCGGTGTGCGTGGCCGTCCGGATTGGTCGGATCTTTTGTTTTTTGTGATTCTGAGCGTGGCCGCTGCTTATTGTCTGTATGCATATCATGATCGTATGGACGTTTACGAGCAGGGTATTTTGGTAGGCATTGTGCCTTTGCTGGCCTGGATGGGCTGGCTGTGGCGTCCGTTACGCTCGCTGACTATTGTGTCCTGTATTGTGGCCGTGTTCGCCGTTTGGCTGTACAGTCCGACTGGGCAGCTCAGCGTCGGGGACATCGGCCGTGCGGACGAGGTCTTTTTCCTTAAATATCTAATTTCATCGCAGTCAGCCATTTTATGGATGTGTGCCCTGTTTTTGTTAGCCACCGTCTCTTATTGGGTCGGTTTGGTCAGTCCGACGGCGGCTTGGTTGGGTACCGGTTTGACATGGGCAGCGGTATATTTTGGCACCATTGGTTTGCTGGTGCGCTGGCGCGAAGGGCATTTGTTAGGCCCTGGTATTGGTCACATACCGGTCAGTAACCTCTACGAGGTTTTTGTCATGCTGGCCCTGATGACGGCGTTGTTTTATCTTTATTACGAACGCCGTTATGCCACGCGTGCTTTGGGCGGTTTTGTACTGCTGGTAATTAGCTCAGTAGTGGTGTTCTTACTGTGGTATTCCTTTGACCGTGGGGCCCACGAGATTCAACCCTTGGTGCCAGCCCTGAAAAGCTGGTGGATGAAATTGCATGTGCCCGCTAACTTTATTGGTTATGGGACTTTTGCGCTGGCGGCCATGGTCGGGTTTGCTTATTTAGTCAAAGAAAATAGCGAGACACGCTCGTGGGGCAAGCTGACCCCGCTCTTTCTACTAGGGGTGATATTGTGTGCCGAGCCTTTCATCTTTGGCTCTCCCGAGCTCTCGATGACCTGGATGCTGTATTTTGGCCTGAGTGTGCTGATTGTAGGGGCTATTTTGGCATTTCGCGGGCCCATCGGGCGTCATTTGCCCAGTCTGGAAATCCTGGATGACATTATGTACCGGGCCATTGCCGTAGGCTTTGCCTTTTTCACCATCGCGACCGTGTTGGGGGCGTTGTGGGCGGCGGATGCCTGGGGCTCTTATTGGCAGTGGGACCCCAAAGAAACTTGGGCCCTGATTGTCTGGTTAAACTACGCCGCGTGGTTGCACCTGCGCTTTATGAAGGGCTTGCGGGGGACTATCAGTGCCTACTGGGCGCTGGCCGGATTGATTATCACCAGCTTTGCTTTCCTAGGGGTCAATATGTTCCTGTCAGGACTGCATTCTTATGGTGAACTTTAATCTTGTAAATAACGCACGGTAACTGGGTCAGCGATGAGGGTAAAGACCTCTTTATGATCCAGTATCCGTGTCGGGTGGGTGGCCTCAGACACTACAAATCCCTGCACATAATCCACGCCAATTTCCTTTAGGGCGAGCAGGGTGTCGATGTCTTCGACCCATTCAGCAATGCTGTCCATGCCCAGGTTTTGAGCCAGCTCGACGATGGTGCGTACGATGGCGGTGTTGCTAGAGGTTTGCAGCATGTCTTTGATGAGGCTGCCATCGATTTTCAATGCATTGGCGGGCAATTCACTCAAATACGAGAACGAGGTATAGCCCGCCCCAAAATCATCCAATGCGATTCTGATGCCCATGCCCTGCAGGGTGTGCATTAGGTTGCGGGTGTAAGCCAGGTCGTGCAAGGCGACGCTTTCTGTGATTTCGATGCACAGTTTGGGCAGGATGGCGGGATAGCGCTTTAATAATTCAATCAAATCATGAATAAATTCAGGGCTGTTAAGAGACACTGCGCTGAGGTTAAGATTGACCCAGCGGATATGAGTCAGCTCTGCGCGATGCTGTGACAACCAGTCTAAGGCGGTAGTAAAAACCCACTTATCAATGGTCGTAATGGCGCCGTTCTGATCCGCCAAATTGATGAGGGCACCGGTGGGCAGTAATTCATTTTCATCATTTTTAAAGCGCAGCAAGACCTCGACGTGGTAGCTATCTGCTGGGGTGTGTAGGTTGATGATTGGTTGCATCAGTAGAAAAAGCCCCCGTGTGTTGCCTTGGTCGAGCTGTTCAAAAAAATGCAGTTGGTCGATTTGTAGCTGTAGCTCGGGGGTATTTTGCTGATATACGGTTGCGGGTTCGTTATTGTAGATAGCGTGATCACAGGCACTACGCGCCACTGCTAGCGCACCCGAGTAATCTAGCGTGGCCCCCAGCTCAACAACGCCCACATGGCAGCGAGCAGCGTGCTGGGTATGGCTAAAGCGGGTGAGGACATCTTCTTGCAGGTGGTTGATAAATTGCGCTAACCGCCGATTGAGGCGCTCGGCAGAAAATCGGGTCATGATGATGACAAACTCTTGTCCCGATAGTTTGCCAATATAAAAAGGGGTGCGGGTGTGATGATGCAGGTGGCGATGCAATGCTTCACTGAGGGGGACACTATAGTCTTGGGGTTCAGAGCGTAGCGTGTGTGGGATATGGATTTTTAAAAAAGCCATGAAATTAGGCAAAGCATGCCTGCTGCGGGCGCTGTCCTCAATGCGGGTAAAGACCTCTTCGAGGCCTTGGCTGGTGTACAGGTGCTCGGCCAGAGTGTTGTTGAGTTTAGCCGCCAGAGTCAGGGCCAGGTGTGCATTGGTGGGGACTAGATACAGAATGGTGTAGTTTTTTTCCGCAAAGCCAAAAAGACAGAATGATGCATTCACGCCATCGGGGAGTTCGATGGTCAGCTGTTTGATTTTAATTTCCGTGGGGCGGTTATTATGGGTGTTTTCAAAAACCATACGGCGGTCGAGACGGGGGAAATACTGCGACCAGTGCTGGATGGGGGTGGGCAGTTGATAGCTGCTGATCCATTGTGCAAACAAATCATTGTAATAAATGATGTTGTCATCATGATCAATATGTACCAGCCCAAAGGGTGAGAGTTTTTTGTATTGTTCGAGTTCGTTGTACTGACGCAGGGTGGCTTGTTTCAGGTAGAGCAGATTTTCTAGCACGGCCAGTAGGGCACCTAGGTTAGCAACAGCCAAGAGGATCAAGGTGCCAAATGGGGGCATGAATTCCGGTAATAGATCCCATTGCCAGGCAGCCCACACGGCCAGGCTACCGGCGGCGCTGGTCAGTTGAATAGGGGTGGTGTAAGCAAAAGGCACCAAGGGGGCATACAGCTGATGCACCCATTCACGCGCGATGAGGCTCAGGCACAGGGCGGCCAGATACAAAGGCAGGTAAAAGCTAAAGACTGCCCAAAACCACGATGGGGGCATAAACCAGGCCATCGGTAGCCATAGCCAAGCGCCATAGTACAGAAAACGCTGCACAGGGATGAGGTAGGCAAAGGAAAGCAGTCGCAGCCGAAAAAGAGCATGGACGACTAAAAATAGGGTAATTCCCAATAACCATTGCTCGATGAGATAGCCCGGCGCGTAATGGATCAGCAGGTGGGGCTGCATGATTTGCCAGCCCAGCAAGCCAGCGCCAAAATAGCTTTGACAAAAAATCAGCGCGGCCACCAGCAAATACGAAACCTGTCGCGCAAAGATGGCCATGAGCAAAACAACCATGGCCAAGATAAATACCCCGCCCTCGATCCAGGCCTGATGGGTCGAGACCAAAGGACCACGTAGCAGGGGTCGGGTCAATAGCTCTAAGGAAAAAAAGGCAATGATAACAGCTGCCAAGATACAGGCACTATGATTTAGCACCCGATCCAGCATGAGCATTGGGTGACGAGACCCTGGAGCGTTAAAGTGTGTATCAGCCATCAATGTATTGTGCGCTGCAGGCAGCGTTTTAGAACAATAGAATAGCTTAAATTATGTAGCTTAATTCACACTTTTATCAAGTTTGGTACGCGTTTTATGTAAAAAATGGCTGTTACAAAATGAATGTTTCAGTTTGTGAGCGTTAATTTAGGCCTGTGTCGAAGCGTGTTTGGTCCTTTAGTCTGATTGCGGCAGCAGGTGTTCGTGCGCAAAAAGATCCTGAATTTCTTCGCGGCGACGTACGAGGTAGCTGCGATCGCCATCGACCATAACCTCGGCAGCGCGTGGGCGCGTATTGTATTGGCTGGACATGGTAAAGGCATATGCACCCGCAGACATGATGGCCAAGAGGTCGTCTTGGGCCAAGGTCAGTGTGCGGTCTTTGGCCAGCCAGTCGCCGCTTTCACAGATGGGACCAACGATGTCGTAGACCTGTTCGGGTAGGGGATGCAGGGCGTTGGCAGGGTCAGCGCAGGGCAGGCGGACCATTTCTACGTCATGCCAGGCATCGTATAGGGTTGGGCGGATCAGGTCGTTCATGGCCGCATCTACGATGGCAAAGTTTTTGTGTTCGGTGTGTTTTAAGTATTCGACACGTGTGAGCAGGATACCTGCGTTACCGACCAAGGAACGGCCAGGTTCCAACACCAGTTGTAAATGGCCCAGGCCAGCCTTGTCCAAGGCTGCGAATACTGGCTCAAGCAACATTTGCGGGGTGGCGGGGGTTTCATCGGTATAGCGGATACCCAGTCCGCCGCCAATATCCAGATGGTGGATGGCGATGCCGTTGTCCTCTAGGCGGTGAATCAGGTTGATGAGCTTTTGCAGTGCATCCAGATAGGGGCCGATTTCTGTGATTTGTGAGCCGATGTGGCAATCAACCGCGACGATTTTTAAATAGGGGTGTGCCAGTGCCTGGTTATAAATTTCAGGAGCCAGGTCAATGTCAATGCCAAATTTATTGTCTTTGAGGCCAGTAGAAATATAGGGGTGGGTGCGGGCGTCGACGTCGGGGTTGACGCGCAAGGCGATGGGGGCAACGGTGTCTTTTTCCGCGGCGATGGCAGCGATGCGTTCGAGTTCGCCGATAGATTCGATGTTAAAGCATTTAATGCCCGCATCCAGCGCAGCCTGGATCTCCCAACCGTGCTTGCCGACACCCGAGAATACGATTTTGGCCGGGTCACCGCCTGCCGCCAGTACGCGTGCTAGCTCGCCCCCTGAAACGATGTCAAAGCCAGCGCCTAAGCGGGCGAATTCCTGGAGGACAGCCAGGTTGGAATTGGCCTTCATGCCATAGCAGACCAAGACGTCCCGATTGGGGGTGGCTTGCATGTAGCTTTGGTAGGCTTCGTTAATAGCGGCGCGTGAGTAGACGTACAAGGGGGTGCCGTATTGCTGGGCCAACTTTTTTAATGAGCAACCTTCAGCGTGCAGGATGCCGCCTTGAAATTGGAAATGAGGGGCAACAGTACTTTTGTTCATGAGTGAGGCGTTATGAATGATGATGTTGGGTGAGTTGGGCGAGGTCATTGGGCGGTAGGGTCAGGGGCCCTTTGTAACCGCAGCCAGATAATAACAACAGGCCGGTGGTAGCTAAAATGACCCAGGGGCGTAAACGCCCGCGGGTCTGCTGCTGTCTGCGCCAAAAATGAAACCGTGCGGTCATGGTATGTGCAATCAGTGAGGGTTTAAAAAGGGATCAGGCCTGGTGTGGAATCGGGGTCAGGATCCACCGGACGGGGATCGGCCCCACCACTGTGATTGCTGCCGCCCTCGTTATCACCGTTCAGAGAGCGTAGCAATTGGCTGATGCCGTCTTCCTCGTCGTTGGCACCGGGTTGATGGACTTCGTCATAGGCTGAGGGCAGTCCGACGCGGGCAATGGCTGAGCCAGGGGGGAATTCGGCAAAATAGTAGTTGCCGTCGACGCGTTCGAGGCCATCGGGCAGTGGGCCGGGCTCTTTGGCTGCGACGCCATCCAAAGCGGCGCGCATGTAATTAATCCAGATCGGCAGGGCAACGCCACCGCCGGTCTCGCCTTGGCCCAGTGAGCGAGGACGGTCAAAGCCCATCCAGGCGACGCCCACTCTATCGGGGCCATAGCCAGCAAACCAGGCATCATGAGATTCGTTGGTGGTGCCGGTTTTGCCGCCCAGATCATTGCGTTTCAGATTTGACGAGGCCCGAGCACCGGTCCCGTAGGTAGCCACACCGCGTAGTAATTCGTCCATCACGTAGACCGTGCGTGGATCGATGGCGCGGGCTTTGGCATCGCCCGCCACGACTGGTTTGGCACGCATGATGACCTCGCCCGAGCTATCAGTGACATGGTCAATCAAGTAGGGGTTGACGCGGTAGCCGCCATTAGCAAAGACCCCAAAGCCTACTGCTAGCTGCAGTGGGGTGACGCCCCCTGCGCCCAGAGCCGTGGGCAAAATGGCAGGCTGGCGTTCTTTGTCAAAGCCGAAACGCGTCACGTAGTCCTGGACATAGTCAGGGCCAATGGCTTGCATGATGCGGATGGTGACCATGTTTTTAGACTTGTATAGCCCCTCGCGCATGGTCAACATGGGTTCGTAGCTGCCACCGTAGTTTTTGGGGCTCCAGGGCTTGGAACCTGTTTGTGCAGCAGTCAGATGGAAGGGCTGGTCAGACACCTGTGTCCCAGGGGTCAGGCCTTTTTCCAAGGCGGCTGCATAAACAAAGGGCTTGAAAGCCGATCCGGGCTGACGCCATGCTTGGGTGACGCGGTTAAATTTCCCGTCCGAGAAATGAAACCCACCTACCAGAGCGCGGATAGCACCATCGCTGGGGTCGAGTCCGACAAAGGCCGCTTGGACCTCGGGCTTGTTGATGATTTCCCAGTACTCGCCATTGTCAAAGAGGTAAACGACCGAGCCGCGTGAGATGCGCTCTTTGTCCCCAGCATTGGGGCCAATGCCCCGGAAGATAACCTTCATGGCACTGGGATCGTCGACACGGATGATTTCCTCGGGCGAACGGGCCGCAAGGACGTAATCATCACCGGCCTCCAAGACTACGCCAGCGAGTAAATCACCGCGGTCGGGAAACTCTTGTTGGATATCGGCCAATAGCTCGCTAAAGGCCTCTGGATCATCCTCGATGCCAGCGGGTAGGTCGAAACGCTCTTCGGGCCCGGGGAAACGGGCGCGGCGGGTGTATTGCAGGACCCCATCGCGCACACTGCGGTAGGCAGCCTCTTGTTCTTTAGAGTCGATGGTGGTGTAGACGTTGAGCCCGCGGCTGTAGATATTGTCCTGATAGACACCAAACAGCAATTGGCGGGCGAGCTCGGCCGCGTATTCACCATGAATGGCATAGCCACCTGCAGGCGATCCGGGGGCTGATTTGATTTCAATGGTTTGATCGACCGCCTGATCGTATTCTTCCTCGGTGATATAGCCCAGGCTGAGCATGCGTCGCAATACGTGCAGTTGTTGGCGTTTGGCCTGATTAAAGTTGGCAATGGGGTTAAAGCGCGAGGGTGCACGCGGGATGCCTGCCAGCATGGCGGCCTCGGCCAGGGTGATTTCCTCGAGCGGTTTGCCAAAATAGGTGCGCGCTGCTGCCCCAAAACCATAGGCACGGTGGCCCAGATAGATTTGGTTCATATAGAGATCGAGGATCTGGTCTTTGGACAGGGTCGATTCGATCTTGAATGTCAGCAATAGCTCGTAAAATTTACGGGTGTAGGTTTTTTCAGAGGAAAGATAAAAGTTGCGCGCCAGCTGCATGGTGATGGTACTGGCACCCTGGGTTTTGGCCCCGGCAACTACGTTGGCCAAGGCCGCACGGGCAACCCCGCGCAAATCGATCCCACCGTGTTGATAAAAACGGTCATCCTCGGCGGCGAGAATGGCGGATTTCATGACATCGGGGATTTCATCAAAGGGGATGACATTGCGGCGCTCTTCGCCGAATTCGCCGATGAGGACCTTGTCAGCGGTGTAAATACGCAGTGGGACCCGTGGCCGATAATCAGTCATGGCACTGAGCTCGGGCAGATTGGGCCAAGCTAAAGCCAGTGCCAAGGCCAGCAACAGCGCAGCGCTGGCACCTAGCCCCAGGAGCAGCACGACGAATTTAACCAGTAGATGAACGATTCCAGAGCCTGGGATCGATTGGGCAGAGGAACGTGATGATTTGCTCATTGTAGAGGGATTTTAAACCCAAAACGGAATGGATATG
>DATGTW010000009.1:0-3466 GCA_035301625.1 Paenalcaligenes sp. | reverse complement strand
GCAGCAAACAACTGATTGTAACCAAAGACCAACAAAAATATAACTAACCTCTTTATCATGGTGGATCCTCACCTACGGCGTCCCCAAAGGAACGCAAACCATCACCATCCAAGGAATTATCCAACCACTGATCACGCATGGTCTGATACAAATCATCTGGGGATTCCACCATCTGCCCACCATCACGTGTCCAGGGCGACAGCCTGAAATCAGCCACAGCCCCTGTATCATGCTGGGTCAGACTGCCCAAGGGAATACGCATAAACACCCCCTTGTCATGATAGGGACTACCGGGACGCCCAGGCGATGTAATATCATTGGCATTGGTGCGGGAATACCACACCCCAATCTGCACCCCCGATTTAAAGGTGCGGCTCAGCTCAAAACGCGCGCCCCGATCACGGGCCAAAAACCGCCCTGCACGAACCGTGGCGGTGACCCCCTCTAAAAAGGGTACCTGATAATGCATCGAGGCAATGGCCGTCACCGTTTTATAGTCTCTAAAGCCCGTACCCTTGAAATTACGCTGGCGCACGGCATCAACCGCGACATCCCAGGCAAAACGCCCACCGCGGCTCAGATACAGGGCCTGCATCCCGACCCCACCAAACATTTCCTCGTATAAACCGGCCGAGGCCCGCATATAGGTCCGTGTAGCTGGCTGCCAGTATTTATTGACCAGTAAACGATCCACCTTGACCCGCGAGGCGCGGCGATACTCGGCAATATCCGAGCGCACATGCGGCAATAGCGAGTTAGATTTTTGCCGCACATCAGAAATATTTTCTTTTACCGAGGCCAAAATAGAACCATCCAGCCACAGCCCATCAGCCAAATGCACCTGCGCCGCAAAATTTAACCCTAGGTCATATTTCAACGCCCCACTGGGGTCATTAAAATAAGTATAAAAATAGGGGTTCACAGAAAACATCGTCTGCCCAGAGGTACTGGCCGACACCGAACTTAGATGACGACTAAACTGAAAACGCCCCTGTGCCTGCCGCGCCAGGGCATTTAGGGTCTGATCCATATCATTAGCCTGTGCTGCCCGACTACGGCCCCCGGGGTAGGCATAACGCAGAGTCACGGTATGAGCCAGCTGCTGTCGCGAGGCTTGGCCAGCAAAATACCGCTCTAATAGCGGTACATTACGAAACTCCCAACTCATGCCATCCATACCACGATGCGCCCAGGTAATCTCTAAGCGACGGGTCTCTAACGGCGCATAGGCCAAAGCAATCAGGGCCGTGCGACCGACCCCGCGCGAGGCATAACGATAACGATCCCCCGATACGGTCAACGCTAGCGTCCCATCTCTGTAGGCGGCCTTGACGTTGCGTAAACCCTCGGCATGCAGGCTTTTTAATAATTCCAACCGCCAATGATCCGAGTTGTGCCACTGCGCCGCCGTTGGACGCGGCTCGGTACTGGCCCACGCCCCACCGGCAAAGGGCCCCTGCTCGAGCACTTTAGGGTTAAATTCACGTTTTTGCAGCGGCACACTCAAAGAGACATTAAACACATTTTGCTTGTGCATACGCCCGACCTGCAGACCCAACGGCCCATAACGATATTCCACGGCAGCCCCCCAGGCCCCGGTGCGACGCTTGGGCATACCAGTACGCTCAAATTGGGAGTCATAGCCGTAACGGGTCTTGTCGTATTCGGTCACCACCGACCAACTGGGCAGGGCATCTATTCCAAAACGCGCCCCCCCATACCAGCCGCCGATACGCTTGCGCCCATAGCCCACGGTGCCATCCACCCACGCAGGGCCTATATCGATACGCTTGGATGCAGCGATAAACTCGCTACGGAAAAGGGCCGTCCCATGAAAATCATCGACCCCTATAGAAACCTCAGGGATCCAGCGACGATCTAAAAAGTTCTCAGGAATCAGGCGCAACTTAGCCCCGGCGGATTTATCCTTGTAATCGCCGTAGCCCTCCCAACCGGGGCGGCCACTGAGATCCAGACCATGAATATTGGTATAGCGCGCACTGGCCTGCAAAAAGGGCAACATCTGCGCCGTCACATACACACTGCTGTAGGGTTTGGCATGCGAATAGCCCACCCCCAGGGTGCCATCCTCGGTCATGCGGGCATCGGGCATATGAATCAACCCCGACAACCCCATACTGCTGTAATGCTGGGCTTGCGCGGTGGCAGTCCCCACATACAGAAAAAGTGCGAGCCAAAAAGCAATGCTCGCACTTATCCAACTACAGAGAGCGCGCCTATAAAAAACGCCCCCTCTTAATAAAAAATCAGTCATGGCGACCAATCATATTATTAGTGGTGACTGGTCGAAGACCCCCCAGAGGATGAAACTAATACTGCTGCCAGTGCAGCCGCACCAATCACACCCATAACTACTGGTGCCTCTAGTTGGTTGGCACCGACACCGCCAGCAGCAGCGCCCGGCGCGTTGGTTTCGACCGTCTCTTGCTCAACCTCGACAGCCGCCTGAGCGACCAACACATGCTGGGCCTCGGCGGGCTCGGAAACAGGCTGCGGCTGAGGAACGGATGCGCTTTGTGCCGCAGCCGACAAAGAAAACAGCGCTAAAGTCAGCGCAGAAATGTATTTAATCATAAAGAACTCCCACTAGTCTTCGTTATACTTGTGTCATTTGATAGTACGATCCTAGCCCGAAAATAACAACTCATACCATCGTTTTAGACGCAAAAACCCACATAAAACAACAACATCGCGTCAAAATCGCAATAAACACGTCCAAAGTAATTGAATAATGCTTGATGTAGAGAAAATCATATTCGATTTTGATCTGCGTCTATATTGAGCGCTAACCTTAGGGCCGTACGGCCCCCTCAACCTCTACATCGGCTGAGCGGATTGCTTTGGTGCTACCGGCCCTCTCATCATCCAAAGGCAATACACTGGGCGCGTATTCAGTCACCCATTGTTTTAACAAGGCGCGCACCTGTGCATCACTATAGATCAACGCCTCGTCCAACCAATACTGTACCTCGCGAATCAGGGCTGCATCAGCCGGTCGTGCGCGGGCGATACGCAGTTTGGGATGCGGGGTTTGCACGGTTTGCTCAGCATCAGCCAGCAACTCTTCGTACATTTTTTCCCCAGGACGCAACCCAGTAAACACGATCTTTATTTCCTCTTCACTATAGCCCCCCAGATGAATCATATTTTTAGCCAGCTGCAAGATTTGCACCGGCTCACCCATATCCAGCACAAAAATCTCGCCGCCCTCGCCCATGGCGGCTGCCTGTAACACCAGCTGCGCGGCCTCGGGGATAGACATAAAATAGCGCGTGACCTCGGGGTGGGTGACCGTTACCGGGCCCCCACTGGCAATCTGCTCGCGGAATTTAGGAATCACGCTCCCGGTGCTGCCCAGTACATTACCAAAGCGCACCATCTGGAATTTGGTTTGCCCACCCTCTGACTGCATGGCCTGGCACACCATCTCGGCCATGCGCTTGGT
>DATGTW010000008.1:0-10268 GCA_035301625.1 Paenalcaligenes sp. | reverse complement strand
AGTGCCGGGGGCAAGCGCTTACGCCCAGCTGTACTGATGTTGGTAGCCAAAGCATTAGGCTACAAAGGTACTGACCATCATTTATTGGCCGCCGTGGTTGAGTTTATTCATACGGCAACTTTGTTGCACGATGATGTAGTTGATGAATCTGATTTGCGTCGCGGGCGCAGCACTGCAAATGCTGTGTTTGGCAATGCGGCGAGTGTCCTCGTGGGTGATTATCTGTATTCCCGCTCTTTTGAAATGATGGTAGAAACCCGCTCTATGCAGGCCATGGCAGTATTGTCTGCAGCCACTACCGTCATTGCCGAGGGCGAGGTGTTGCAATTGCTCAACGTCCACGACCCCGAGGTTTCCGAAGAACGGTACATGCAGGTCGTGCGTTATAAAACAGCCAAACTTTTCGAGGCTGCGACCGAGGTTGGCGCCATTTTAGGCGCAGCTGATGCAGCCCTCCAAGAGGCCGCAGCTACCTTGGGGCGTCATTTGGGGACAGCATTTCAGCTGATCGATGACGTACTGGATTACAGTGGTGATGCAGACGCTCTAGGTAAAAACGTGGGTGATGATCTACGCGAGGGCAAGCCCACGTTGCCATTGATTCGCGTCATGGAGGTCGGCACTGATGAGGAAAAGGCCTTGATTCGAAATGCCATTGAGACCGGGGATGCTGATTTTGACGCGGTAGCACGGGCTATCGCCAATACCGATGCTGTTGAGTACACACGTATCGCAGCGCGCAACGAGGCACAGTTGGCTTTGGATGCTTTGGCACAGTTTCCGCAATCCGAATCTACTGATGCATTACATGCGATGTGCAAGTTTTCCATCGAGCGGGATCGCTAATCTATGTGTCCTTATAAAGCGCGGCATTGACCGCGCTTTATTATTTTGGGCTCTTGGTCTTATTTAAATAATAATTCCATACACAGGTTTTAATTAACTAAGGGCAGTTTCATGTTTATCGAATTTAGCAACGTTGAAACGCTAGGCTTGGCAGCCGTTTTTTTGGTTGTCGGGCATTTCATCAAGGATCGCGTGCCTTTTCTAGAGCGTTACTTTATTCCTTCGCCGATTATTGGCGGTTTATTATTTTCCATTATTATGTTGGTGGGTCATCAGACAGGGGCCTTTGATCTCGAGCTTAGTGATGATATGCGCGATCTGCTCTTGATGATGTTTTTTACCACCATTGGCTTTACTGCCAGTTTAGAAATGTTAAAGCGTGGTGGGATTGCGGTTGCCCTGTTTTTATTGGCGTGCACCATTTTAGTCATCATACAGAACATAGTTGGCGTGAGTTTGGCCTCGGTGCTGGGGGCCAGCCCTTTAATTGGTCTGGCAGCAGGTTCGATTTCCTTGACTGGGGGGCACGGTACATCGGCGGCTTTTGGCCCGTTGCTCGAGGCTCATGGAGCAGCTGGTGCGCTACCCGCAGCGATAGCTGCAGCGACCTGGGGTCTGGTAGCAGGCTGTATCATTGGCGGCCCAGTAGGTCTGCGTTTGCTGCGTCGTTATCAGTTAAAGGGGCCCAGCCCGGACGAATATGTACTCGGTGGTGCTGCTTCACAGGATTCAGAGGTGACTGTGACTCTAAGCAAAGCTGATGAAGACATCGATGATACGCGCGCCGCACGCCGTATGCCGATTTCAACACAGTCTGTAATATTGTTATGTGTGGCCGCAGGGTTGGGGGGCACTGTACTGAAATGGTTGCAGCAGTACGGGGTAACGGTACCTGCTTATTTGGGCGCGATGGTCATTGCCGCTATTATTCGGAATATTTATGACTTGCGTCGTGCCGCGTTTCCTGACGCCGAGATGAACACCATCAGTTCGGTGTCGTTGAGCTTTTTCCTGGTGTTGGCTTTGATGAGCATGCGCTTGTGGGAGCTGGCCGATGTCTTTGGTCCCGTGTTGATCATCTTGGTTGTACAAACCGTGATCGTGTTTTTCTTTACCTATTTTGTGACCTTTAGGATCATGGGCAAAAACTATGATGCTGCTACCTTGGCGGTCGGTCATTGTGGGGTAGGCTTAGGGGCGACACCCAATGCAATGGCAAATATCCAAGCATTTACCAATGCTAACGGACCCTCGCCCAAAGCCTTTTTTGTGATTCCTATCGTTGGATCGTTGTTTATTGATTTTGTAAACGCGATTGTAATTACGGTGTTTGTGAACTTGTTTTCTTGAGGGTGGCAAAGGCAGCGATGTATTCCATACTGCTATTAACTGCAACCACAGCTGAACCCGGTGCTGCGAGGGCTTTGGTCAGAATCGGGACAATATCTGCATCGTGTTCGATGCGGTAGCCTGCCATTTGGTGCGCTTGGGCCAAGGTAACAAAATCAGGGTTTTCTAATTGAGTGGCGCTAATACGGTTCGGGTACTGTAGCTCTTGGTGCAAACGAATAGTGGCCAGACTACGGTTATCCGAGACGATAACTTTGATATTGGCGCCATACAATTGTGCTGTGGCCAGCTCATTGCTTGTCATCATAAAGCCCCCATCGCCTGCAAATACAATGACTTGGCGTTGTGGGTAGCGCAGACTACTGGCAACAGCCGCTGGGATGGCAGAACCCATCGCACCCGAGATAGTAGCCAACATGCGCCGGTCACCTGTGAAATTAAAAATACGCTGTACCCAGCTACTAAAGTTGCCCGCATCAACACAGATAATAGCGTCATCAGCGGCCATTTCATTGACGGCTGCCACTACGTTTCCAAATACCACACCGTCTGGGGCTTCTTTGGATTGCCATGCATAAAGGGCGCGTATTTTTTCATGAGCCTCGCGTCGCCAATTTTGGCGTGCATCATTGTGGGTGTCAGGCAATGCAGCCAATTGATTACAAAACTCAGTGGGATCGGCAGCTACCCCTAATTCAGTGACGAAGTTGCGCCCTAATTCGCTAGGGTCTGGATAAACATGAATCAGAGGTTGTTCTGGTTGGGGCGCGCGAGGCAGGGTATAGCCTTGACTGGTGACATCACCTAAACGAGTCCCCAACGCCAGAATGAGATCGGTTTCTGACAAAATTTCGACCAACTGTTTCGGGGCATTAAAAATTAAATGGCCGGCGTAGTTTTCATGATCATTAGGAAATAGGTCCTGTTGTCTGAAACTGACAGCGACGGGGATTTGGTGCTGTACTGCTAACGCTTGCAAAGCTGCTCGGCCCTGAGGGTGATTGAGGCTTTGTCCTGCAATGATCAAGGGTCTTTGGGCTTTGGTCAATAAATCATGTGCTGCGGCAACAGACGTGGGGGCACAGCCTGGCAGTTGAGCAGTGATGGGGGCACGCGTGGTTCGTTTTGGAACGAGGTCATTAAGCATATCCTCAGGCAGTGAAATAATCACGGGCCCGGGGGTCGGTGATTGAGCTAATTGAAAAGCCCGATCGATGACTTCGGCGAGCTGGTTGGCATCGTCAACCTCCCAGACCCATTTAGCGGCCTTGCTCCACTGGGATACATAGTCTACTTCTTGAAAGGCGTTGCGGCCTAAATCGGCGCGTGCCACTTGCCCCACAAACATGATTAGGGGCAGGGCATCTTGTTGCGCGGTATGCAGGGCGATGGCTGCATTCATCGCGCCGGGCCCGCGACTGACAAAACACACGCCGGGGCGAGGCCCCATTTTGGCCTCGGTCACCGCCATAAAGCCGGCTCCCCCTTCGTGTCGGGCTGTGACTACCTCAATCGTTGATTGATCGGTAAATGCATCGAGTACGGATAAATAACTTTCGCCCGGCACACAGAAAACACGACGAATGTCTTGTTGTATCAGGGTATCCACAAGAAGGTCAGCAGCGCGATAGGTTTGCATTTTGTGTTGCCTTTCTTTGAGTTTAATAAGAGGAAGTAATTGTATATGTTAGTGTTTTTTGTGCAGGCTGCAATCCGAAAGATTGTCCTATGATAATTGATACTTTTTGTGTAAATACCGCTTACGTTAAACTAATGGACACCTGAGGGGCCGGTTGTCCACCAGGCGATTTTCTAGGGGTGCTTGGTACGTTTGCTCAGCGGCGATCTGTCCCTTTGATTTCATTGTTGAATGAGTAATGATTTTTAAGAGGAACATAATGAAAAACATAAAGCAGCGATTTACCAAAGGAATCATCGGAGCCTTATCAGGATTAGCTTTGACAGCATCCGGGTCGGTTGCCCATGCGGACTCCTCTTGGCCAGAGCAATCCATTACCATTGTCGTGCCCTATCCTGCCGGAGGAGCTGCCGATCATTCTGGTCGCGCTATTGCCAGGGGCTTGGAAAAAGTACTGCGGCAAACAGTTTTGGTAGATAATCGTCCGGGTGCGGCTGGAAACATTGGCATGGCGCATGTGGCGCGTAGCAGGCCAGATGGTTATACCTTGGGTTTGGGGGCCATTGGTACTCAGACTATTAATGAGTTTCTCTACGATGAAATGCCCTATGACTCAGAAAATGATTTTGAGCCGATTGCTATGGTAATGACTACACCTAACGTTTTGGCAGTCGGGCCGCATTCATCTTGGAAGAGTCTGAGTGAGGTTATCGAGGCCGCTCAGATAGCCGAATCCAAGGGGCAGGTATTGACTTATGCCTCGCCTGGGGTGGGTTCATCTGTGCATCTGACTGGCGAGCATTTTCAAGCTTTGACAGGCGTTGAGTTGTTGCATGTTCCGTTCCGAGGCACAGCGAATTCCTTGCCCGCTGTTTCTACTGGTGAGGTCGATCTGTTGTTTGATAATTTGTCTGGCTCGCTCAGTCAAATACAGTCTGGTGAATTGATTCGCGGGATCGCACAAACAGGGGCTGAGCGCAATTCAGAAGCGCCTGATTTGCCAACATTTACCGAGGCTGGCGTAGAGGGCATGGATATGACGTCTTGGTTTGCCTTATATGCACCTAAAGGCACATCCTCGTCAGTGGTCGAACAGTTAATAAAATCAGCACGTCAGGCGCTGCAGGATCCCGAGGTCGCTGATCAGATTTATTCCTTGGGTGCAACCCCAGGAGAAGTATTTGGTGACGATCTCGTCCAATACGAGCAAGAGCAGCGCACTATCTGGTCAGAGCTGATTGCCGAGCAAAATATTACTTTGGAATAATCCTGGTACTGGACTAAGGCGCTTTAGGCCTTGATGGGGTAATCATATTTCACCGTTAAAGGTGCATGATCACTAAAGCGCTCTTCTTTGTAGACGTAGGCTTTTTTCGCACGGGCAGCAATGCCGGGGGTGGCGATGTGATAATCAATACGCCAGCCGGTATTGTTAGCCCAAGCCTGACCGCGGTAACTCCACCAAGTGTAGGCATCGCCCGTAGCCTCGGGATACAGTTGGCGATACACGTCTACCCAGCCTAATTCATCAAAAACCTTGGTCAACCATGCGCGTTCTTCGGGTAGAAACCCCGAGTTTTTTTGGTTGTTACGCCAATTCTTTAGGTCAATTTCCTGGTGGGCAATATTCCAATCACCACAAATAATAAATTCACGCCCTTTTTCTTGATAGGCTTTCATCATGGGGGCTAGCCATTGCTCAAAATGATCCAAAAAACGGTATTTAGCTGCTTGTCTTTCGTCGCCACTGGTCCCCGATGGTAAATATGCGCTAATGACCGTCAAATCATTGTAGTCGGCACGGATGATACGGCCTTCGGGATCGAATTCACTGCAGCCCATACCGCGTGTAATCTGAGCGGTGTCGTCCTTTAAATATAAGCCCACGCCACTGTAACCTTTTTTCTCGGCCAGATTAAAATGCCCAGTATAGTCGAGCGGGTGACGCATTTTATCGGTGAGGTCTTTATCCTGGATGCGTACTTCTTGCATACACAGAATATTCGGTTGCTCTTCTTCTAGCCAAGTCGTTAAACCTTTGCGATAGGCGGCACGAATGCCGTTCAGGTTCAAGGATGTGATTTTCAGCAACTGTAGACTCCCTATCTATTAATACAAAATAAAATGTCTCCACACCGAACGGGTGGGCAAAGCGAACCAAGTATACCGTGTAATCCAAAGGGGCCAAAGATGCATTGCCAAAAACATTGGTTTTTGATTGCTGTTCGAGTCTGGGGTTGTGATAATATTTGCGGTGCTTGGCGAGACGTCTGGCGCATCGATTTTTAATCAAGAGGTTGGCATGCAATCACTACGTAATCAGTTTGTGCAGTTTGCCCTGGATCAGGGGGTATTAAAATTTGGTCAATTCGAGGTCAAATCAGGACGCCTAAGTCCTTATTTTTTCAATGCGGGTTTGTTTAATACCGGTGCCAGTGTGCTGCAGCTAGCACAGTTTTATGCGCGCACTTTACTCGAATCCCAGGTTTCTTTTGACATGCTGTATGGACCCGCTTACAAGGGCATTCCCTTAGTTACTGCAACAGCGATTGCGCTAGCCCAAGAAGACGATCGTGCCGTGCCCTTTGCTTTTAATCGCAAAGAGGTCAAGGCGCATGGTGAGGGGGGTGTGTTGGTCGGTGCCCCTTTAAATGGGCGCGTAGTGATTGTGGATGATGTGATTACTGCTGGCACTTCTGTACGCGAATCTGTAGATGTGATTCGAGCGCATGGGGCCGAACCAGCCGCGGTACTGATTGCTTTGGACCGTATGGAGCGGGCAGGTACAGATACACAGGTCGAGACACATTCCGCGGTACAAGCAGTACAGGACGAGTTTGGTATTCCTGTAATCAGTATTGCGTCATTAGCAGATATTATGTTTTTTTTAGAAAATACGCCCGAGTTAGGCGAGCACAAAACGCCTATAGCAGCCTACCGTCAGCGTTATGGCGTTTAGATAAAAAAAAGCGGGTGCGAGCAGCCAAATAGCTAACTCTTTCACCCGCTTTTAAAGTGTCCCCCTGTGTTTGGTGTCAGGGCTGGTCTGGGTAGCGACTAACTATCCAGTTTGCTGCGTAGTATTTCAGCGACTTGACGCGGGTTGGCCTGCCCTTTGGCCGCCTTCATAACTTGCCCAACTAACGAGTTAAATGCCCGATCGCGCCCTGCGTGATATTGTTCGACAATTTCCGGGTTAGCAGCGATCGCCTCGTCTACCATGGCCTCGATCGCGCCGGTATCACTGATTTGTTTGTAGCCTCGTTTTTCAATGATGCGATCAGGGTTGCCCTGCTCTTCGCCGTCCCACATCGCCGTGAAAACCTTGCGCGCCATGTTGTTGGAAATGGTGTTATCAGCGATGCGACGAATCAGTCCCGCCAGTTGTTCGGGGCGGATGGGGGATTCATCGATGCTGAGCTCGTTGCGGTTCAGCACCGCTGCGAGGTCAGTGAGAATCCAGTTAGCGATTAATTTGGGCTCTTTACCCCCTAAAGCATCCAGGGTCGCCTCGAAATAATCCGTCGTGTTTCGTGCAGTGGTGAGTTGCTCGGCATCATAGTCAGTTAAATCGAGCTCATCTTTAAAGCGCTGACGCTTTTCTGCAGGTAACTCGGGCATTTTGGCCCGGATGTTGTCAATCATTGCATCGCTAAGTACCAAAGGCAGGAGATCCGGATCAGAGAAATAACGATAATCATCCGCGTCCTCTTTGGTACGCATGCTACGTGTTTCATCTAGATCGGCGTCATAAAGACGGGTTTCTTGCACGATGGTGCCCCCATTTTCCAGCACATCGATTTGACGTTGCGCTTCGTAATTGATGGCGCGTTCAAGAAAACGGAAAGAGTTGATGTTTTTTAGTTCGCAACGGGTGCCCAGGGTAGTTTCGCCTTTGGGGCGTACAGAGACGTTGGCATCGACGCGAAATGAGCCTTCTTGCATGTTGCCATCACAGATTCCTAGCCAGACGACCAAGCCGTGCAGGGTACGTGCAAATTGGGCGGCTTGGGCAGCGCCTCGCATGTCGGGTTCAGAGACAATTTCCAATAGCGGGGTGCCCGCACGGTTGAGGTCAATGCCCGAGCTGGACTCGCCATGCGGGCCAGTAAAATTTTCGTGCAATGACTTGCCTGCGTCTTCTTCGAGGTGCGCCCGGGTCAAAGCAATACGATGTGCTTGCTCATCCAGGCTAAAGGCAATTTCACCGCCTTCTATAATGGGTAAATCAAATTGACTGATTTGGTAGTTTTTGGGTAGATCAGGGTAGAAATAGTTTTTGCGGGCAAATACCGAGGTCTGATTAATCTGTGCGCCGACGGCTAAACCAAACATCACCGCTTTTTCAGCGACCGCACGGTTAAACACAGGTAAAGCCCCAGGCAGCGCCATATCGACTGCATTTGCCTGGGTATTTGGCTCGGCACCAAAGGCCGTACTACTGTTAGAAAAAATCTTGGATGCCGTGGACAGCTGCACGTGCGTTTCCAAGCCAATGACAATTTCCCAATCCATGATTACAGCTCCGGTGTTCGTTGATGCCAGTCAGTGTGTGTTTGGAAGCAGTCGGCAATTGCCAAAAGCTGGCCTTCTTGGAAGTAATTGCCGATGAGTTGCATGCCAATGGGCAGAGGTTTATCGCCGCTGCTGAGTCCGCAGGGAGCGCTCAGGGCGGGTAGACCTGCCAAGTTGACGCTCAGCGTATAGCGATCGGCGCGCCATGGATCAGTAGGAGCATCGACCGTTTGGTTGAGGGCATGCGGGAGCCCAGCACTGACGGGAGCAAAAATCACATCGCATTGGGACAGGGCGGCCTGATATTGGTCGAGGATCATTGCCCTGACGCGCTGTGCTTGCAAAAAGAAAGTTTCATAATGACCCTCACTAAGCACATAGGTGCCGGCCAGGATGCGGCGTTTGACCTCGGGGCCAAAGCCCTCTGAGCGGCTGCGTGCCATCATTTCATGGATATCAGAGTAGTCCTCGGCACGATGTCCAAAGCGCACCCCATCAAAACGCGATAGGTTGCTCGAGGCCTCGGCAGGAGTAATGACATAGTAGGCAGCCGTAGCCATGTCAATCAGAGGCAATGATACCTCGACGCGTTTGGCACCCAGTTTTTCCAAGGTTTGCAACGCTTCTTCGAGGCTTTTGGTGACTTCGGGTTCAAGATCATTTTCCAGAAATTCTTTGATGATGCCAATACGCAAGCCCTTGAGTGGTTGTGTTCCATTTGATTGGAACTGCTGTTGTACTTCGTCAAATTGGTTGCGAACACGGACCCCTTGGTTGTCGTGCTGATTGCAATGGGTCAATGAGGTGGGATCGCGTTCATCAAAACCGCTCATGGTTTCGAGTAAATACAGCAGATCGCGTGCGTGGCGTGCCATGGGGCCAGCCTGATCCAAGCTAGTGCCATAAGCCACCATGCCATAGCGAGAAACCGTCCCATAGGTAGGTTTGATACCACTAATGCCACAAAAAGCAGCAGGTTGGCGTATAGAGCCACCGGTATCCGAACCTGTAGCGGCCAGAGCCAAGCCGGCAGCGACTGCTGCGGCTGAACCTCCTGACGACCCACCTGGGGTGCGGTCAGGATCCCAAGGGTTGAGTACCGGACCAAAGAAAGATGTCTGGCTATCCGAACCCATGGCAAACTCGTCACAATTGAGTTTACCCAAGGTCACCGTGCCAGCGGCTTGTAACCGTTCGACTATGGTTGCGTCAAACGGACTTTGATAATTTTGCAGCATCTTGCTGGCTGCGGTGGTCTGCCATTGGCGCGTTACAAAAACGTCTTTGTGGCCAATGGGTACCCCAGTCAGTGGGCCGTGGGTATTGCTCGCACGTAAAGCATCGGCTTGTTTGGCCTGAGCCAGCGACGCATCCGAATTGATATCGACCCAGGCATTGAGTTGTTGATGTGTTTGGATGGCGGACAGACAGCTCTGGGTGAGCTCCAGAGCATTGATTTTCTTGTTGTTAAAAGCCTCATTGAGGGATTCAATCGTAGGAAAGGTGTTTAAAAACATATGGGCAAGCCTATTCAATAACAGTCGGCACGAGGAAGAGCCCATCTTCCTGGGCGGGCGCATTGGCCATCAGGGCTTTGCGCTGGGCAGCGGTTGAGCGAGGGGCGGGCACATCATCACGTAAACGCAACGTGACGTCACTCATGGCCGTTAATGGGCTGATCAGTGGAGTAACCCCGGCGGTATCAACCGTTTCTAACTGTTTAATAAGGGTTAAGATATGGCTAAAATCATTTTTTGCCTGCTCACTTTGTACTTCATCGAGCTCTAATTGGGCGAGCTCGGCAATATGAGCGACTTCTTGTCTGGTAACAGTCATAATGTATTCCGGATATCCTTCGATGACCAAAAAGTGATTGATGCAGCACTAAAATATACAATGTAGCCTGCTAATTGGGAAA
>DATGTW010000007.1:0-5371 GCA_035301625.1 Paenalcaligenes sp. | reverse complement strand
TATTCTCCGTCACCACTGCGTTGTGCTGTGAAGCGTACGTTGTCACCTGGTGCGAGGCCTTCCATCATGGTGGGTTCTATTAGATACACCAAAGTCATGGCCGGTAGGTCTAATTCAGAAATAGCGCCATGTTTGAGCGTTATTTTTTTGTTTTCATGATCTAGGCGACGTACTTCCCCTGTACCGCTGCCTTCGTCTTGTGCCATTGCAGGGGTGGAGATTGCCCCTAGGGCAAAAAAAGCTACGCATAGGGTGAGTAGCAGGTTTTTTATTCGCATCCAGTTCATAGCAAACTCTCTATTCAAGTGATGCCCCTATTGTACTAGTAGATCGTTCTCTGCACATAGTCGCTGTTTCTAATTCTTATCATTGCAGCAGGATGCCGTAGGCTTTTACGTTTTTCAGGGGGTTAGACGTTTTTTGCTTGGTGGCACTTTCTTTGTTTATTTATTCGTCTTTACTCCAATAGGCACCGATTTGTTGTAGTTGTGTTTCAGCGTGTTCCAGTCCGCTGATTGCTCTGCGTCCAGTACGGGCCAGCACCTGCTCGACCAGTACTTCGACTAGGGCGACTGAAGCTGTGCAAGAGGGGAAGAAAGACGGCATTTCGGTAGAAAATAGCAAATTGCAGTCTGCTTCGAGTGCGATGGGTGCTACCGGGCTGTCACATAGGGACAGGATTTTGCAGCCGGTTTTACGCGCTGCTTCGTATACGCGGACTATTTCTTGTGAGTAGGGTGCAAAGGCTATTAATACAATCACATCGCCAGGGCGTAATGATCGTAATTCCATTTCAAATGTTCCGGCCTCGCTGCGCATCATGGTTACAGATGGGCGAAAGAATCGATACAAATAATGAAAAGTAAAAGCCGAGGCATATGAGGCTCTGAATCCGGCGACGTAGACTCGGCGGGCTTTGACTAATATGTCGACTGCTTTGCTGAGTCGCCCGGTATTTAATTCCGAGAGTTTTTGTACGTTATGCGCTTGGGCTTCGACGGCTTTGGCGACCCGATCGGGGCGGTGGCGTTGGCGTACGACCTTGCGTGCTTGTAAGGCATAGGCGTGATCACCTGAGTGCAACGAGTGCACAAAAACTTCTTTTAGTCCTGTCCAACCTTCGTAGCCGAGTGACTGTGCCAGACGCACCAATGTTGCAGGCTGCACCCCGGCTTGCTGAGCGATCTTGCGCATTGAAGACACAGGCACTTCGGATGGATTATCCAATAAATAACGCGCCCCTATTTGAAACTGTGGGGCCATTTCAGAAAAACTTTCCTGTAAGCGTTCCGTTAACTCTTGTAGGGAACGCGGTGCTACTAGATTTGTACTCATAGCATCCCTCTTAAATTCGCTTTCATCGCGAGTCAGTGACGCAAAAGCGCAACAATTTACTTTTGTTATCGAGTCCACACCCTTTGTTGTTTTGACTTCTCTGGTGTGTGCGTTATTCTATATGAAACAGATGTTGCAACAGAGGATCAATACACAACGCAGATGAAACACATGTTGAAAACCGTTTCTTTATCACTTTGAGAAAAACATTTGTTTCATTGCCTGGAGACGACATTTCCTCATAAATCAATGACATACCCAGTACTCCCTGTCATAAGGACTGAATGTCTCATTGTTTTATAACACACAGTCCTGACCGTTTAACTAGCCACGCAGCAGAACATTTGCCCATACTCCATTGAAAAAGCCACACACTATGACACACGTATTCCACCGCAACCCAAAAAGTAAGCTACCTGTAGCAGTTGCTGGCGACGGCATCGAAATCGTCGACCAAGACGGAAAACGCTATATCGATGCCTGCGGCGGCGCCGCTGTCTCTTGCTTGGGCCACAGTCATCCCGAAGTGATCCAGGCTGTTAAAGACCAGATCGATCAGATCGCCTATGCACATACAGGTTTTTTTACCAATCAACCCGCCGAAGAGTTGGCAGCCTTTCTAGCCGAGCGTGCCCCTGGTGACATAGATCATGTCTATTTTCTCTCGGGTGGCTCGGAAGCCGTCGAGTCTGCTCTCAAACTGGCACGTCAATATTTTGTCGAGCGCGGCGAACCAACACGCCGTATGTATATCGCCCGTCGTCAAAGCTACCATGGAAATACTCTGGGTGCTTTGGCCGTCGGTGGCAATGAGTGGCGTCGTGAGCCGTTTAAGCCTTTATTGGCCGAGGCACACCATATCTCGCCTTGCTATCCCTATCGCTACCAACACGATGGCGAAACGGACGAGCAATACGCACAACGTCTGGCCGATGAGCTGGAAAACAAAATCCTGGCTCTGGGCCCAGAAAATGTAGCGGCCTTTGTCGCCGAGACTGTGGTCGGCGCGACTGCTGGGGTGTTACCACCCGTAGCCACCTATTTCAAGCGCATCCGCGAGGTCTGCGACCGCTATGGTGTGCTCTTGATCCTGGATGAGGTGATGGCCGGCATGGGTCGAACCGGGCATTTGTTTGCTTGCGCCGAGGACGGTATCGTACCTGATATGATCACTATTGCCAAAGGTTTAGGGGCTGGTTATCAGCCTATCGGCGCCATGTTGGCCAGCGATCGTATTTACCAAACCATCATTAACGGCTCGGGGTCATTTCAACACGGCCACACCTATATGGGCCACGCCACCGCGTGTGCCGCTGCTTTGGCTGTGCAACAGGTCATCGAGCGTGACAACCTACTGCACAGTGTCCAACTACGTGGTGCACAATTACAGGCCGAACTGCATAGTCAATTAGATAATCATCCCAATATTGGCCAAATCCGTGGACGCGGGCTTTTTGTGGGTATCGAGCTGGTCGCTGATAAAGCTACCAAGACGCCCTTTGACCCCGCACAAAAGGTGCATCGTAAAATCCGTCAGGCTGCATTAGATAATGGTCTGATGATTTATCCCAACGGAGGCACCATTGATGGCACCCATGGGGATCATATCCTCTTGGCACCAGCTTTTGTGTGTACTGCCCAGGATATCAGTACCATCGTGCAACGCCTGCATCAAAGCATTGAACAGGTTTTGCCATCGGACTCGCATTCATCCAGCAGCACTCCCCAAACGCCTAAAAGCCCCATTTTGGAACCCAGCTCTTGATAATTAATTAAGCAGGATCCATCCGTTATACTGAACGAGGCACTGAACACCCTGCCCTTTTGTGCAGGGTGTTTTGTTGTCCCACACGAATATGGACGTACGCAGAGATGTACGCTGAAATCAACAACGATAAAAGGAATCAACATGGCTCGTATCCCTTATGCCGATTTGAACCATCCAGAAATACAGCCCATTGTGAAGCAAATCGAGGCCGAGCGCGGCAGTGTCATTCACCTATATCAAATGCTATTACAAAGCCCGGCCGTTGCCCAAGGGTGGCTGGATTATTTGACTGCTATTCGTCAAAAAACCTCTATCTCGGGTGCTCTGCGCGAACTGATTATCATGCGTGTAGCAATCCTGAATCGCGCGCCCTATGAAGCCGACCAGCATGCACCAATCGCCTTGCAAGAGGGCGTCACCCAGGACCAGCTTGATGCGTTAGAAAACTGGCAAGATTGCGATCTTTTTAATGCTCAGGAACAAGCCATTCTGGCCTATACCGACGCTATGACCTTGCATATCCAAGTGCCCGATCAGATATTTGCCCAGATAAAGAAGCACTTCAGCCAACAAGAAACTGTAGAAATCACAGCGACTATTGGTGCCTACAATATGGTCTCTAGATTTCTAGAAGCACTACAAATCCATAGCGATGATGAACGGGATAATTAATTGCTGCCCCGCTACTAGCTCTTTTTGTAGACGCAAAATCATAGCCTAGGACGTCACTATCAAAGTGATTTAGCCTACTGAAAAACCCTTATGGACGCTCTGCAACCAACAGTTACAATCATCCTATCTATACCCATACAGTAATTCTATCGGCAGGCAGCCTTTACCCAGGGACTGCTTGCTATTTACTGCGTCGCCGATGACACACACCCTTAGTTTTTGGCCTCAGTATCACGCACTGCCCAACCCCCCTGCAAGCTTTTTACGCGGGCTTTTTGCGGCTGGCATTCTGGCCACTACCTTCTTACTCTGGGGTTACCTCAGTACCCACTTTTTCACCGCCCCCATTTGCACTGCCTTTCCAGCGAGTTTTTCGGTCGTTCTCTTATTTTTGATCGGTTTTCGTTATTGGCCTTTGTGCTTTGTGGCGCAGGTACTATTGTTGCTAACCCAAGACAGCAGCGTACCAAACAAAGTTTTACTGCTGGCTGCCGTCTATATCGATTTCTTTTTTATCAGCCGCTGTTTTAATCGCTTCTACGCTGAGCGATTGACTAACATCGACACCGCTGCCTTATTTAAACAGCTCAGGCCCTGTTTGTTTAGCTTTATTTTGGTAATGCTTAGTGTTTGGTGGGCCAATGTTCCTGACTGGCCAAACCCAAATGCAGGAATTCATGCCTTGCAGCTGCTGGCTTTGCTTTTCTTATTAGGGGCATTAGAACGTATTTTAAGTTTTTCGTTGTTATATGGATTCATTCAACAAAAAAACCGTGCACCTATCTCATCCAATATCCTCCCCATAGCACTTTTAGCCTTTCTTTACACTTTGGGGCTACGTTTCTGGCTACAAGATGGCCCCATTTGGCTATATGCTTTGTTCTTATTGATTCCAGCCCTGAGTGTGCCCTTTTTGGCCTCCATGCTTAGCACGATTTGGAGCAGTCTAGCTGGCATACTGGGCATTTTGACTGCGCTCAGCCTATATCCGTTAGGGGCAGACCTGGGCAGTCAAGCCAACCATAATCTAATCACCATTTTGATGCTCAGCGCATTGCTACAAAATGGTTTTGCTATCTTGCGCAGCAGTTTTTTTAGCCTGCACGTACAAGAGCAACGCATCAATCAACATACACGCCAACATTACACTGATAAACTCGAGCACCTGCCCATTGGGGTGTTTACGTTGCGTGAAATTAAACCGGGACAGTATCGATTTGAATATCTAAATAGCGTGTTTACACAAATTGTGGGGATGCCCGCCGATACGATCAAAGCCAATCCACAGAATCTACTAAAAGCTTTACAAGGTAAAAACAACACCGCCCTATTAAAAAAAATACGTCAGGCCTTTGAAGAAGATCAGGTCTTTTGTTTAGAAGAAAAAATCCACCGCCACGGCAAAACCCGATGGGTCCGTATAGAGTTCAGCACCTCACGCGCTGCTAATGGCGATCGTTTAGCTAATGGTGTGCTCATCGACATTAGCAGGGAAAAGGAACAAAGTCTGCGGTTAAGCATATCGGACACGGTCCTAAGCGAAATACACCAAGGGCTACTCATCTTGGATGAGCATTTAACGATCCGTTATTGCAA
>DATGTW010000006.1:0-14002 GCA_035301625.1 Paenalcaligenes sp. | reverse complement strand
ACTGTCATCGCCCCATCAGGACCATTCAAAGCAAAAGGTAAGTTACCAATGGTATAGGGGAAAAATTTGGTGTCGTAGATATAATTAGGTACCACCACCCCGACATCGTATAGTCCGCCACGTACATCCTGATAAACAGTGGTGGACTTGCCTAAAGCACTGCCTTGGTGCACGTGTACTTTGACACGGCCATCGGTCTTTTCTTCGACCATTTTAGTCCAGGGGTCCCAAACATTTTTGGTGTAATGGTGCGATGCCGAAGTCCAGTTGTTAACATCCATCTCGTAGACTTCATCAGCCCAAGCCATCTGGCTTAATCCAAAAATAGCCATTGCGGATAGGCTAGCTACCACAGGCGTTCTGATAGAACGTGTAAACATTGACATAGATTGTCTCCCTCCAACTTTTTATGTAGAGATTTTTGAGTTCATTTAGTGTAAAAGCCCTTTGCTGTTTTTTAATCAGTATTATTACTAGGCGAAAGGGTTTTCCTCAGTATTGCAGCAGACGCGTCCCCCTTTATTAGGGGCGGCCTGCCAACATGCGCTTGACGTCGTAGCTCATCACCTCAACATCGTTCTGGTTTCTAACGCTGACGTGTGTATCGACGATGGCACGCCCACCTTTGGATGTTTCACGCACATGAGTCACTGTGACCAAGGCCCAAATAGTATCGCCTGCCACTACGGGTGCCAACATTTTCTTGTGCACCTCGAGCAAGGCCAAACCAGTGCCCTGTACCATGCCCTGCATGAGCAATCCCTCGATAATTCCATAGGTCAGACTCCCCGGCACGGGTCGGCCTTGGATAGCTCCCTCATAGGTATGATCGGTAAAAATCACTTCGAGCATGCCAGTCACTGAAATGAAATTGACGATATCAGTTTCGGTGATGGTGCGCCGGTAAGTTTTATACTGCTGACCAACCTCTAGATCCTGCCAATAGTAGCCTCGGCCCAGCTGTTGCGCGGTGTCGCTCATGTCATCCTCCTGGTTAGTTCCATTATTGTTGCTGTTCTACGTGCATTTCTATACTAACTGTGTAAAAAGAGATTCCACAAGGACAAGCTCATTTACCAGGGCGTCAAAAATATTAAGCTCAGGGCAGATCCCACTGTGCAGGCAAATATTTATAACGGATAATATAAACAGACTATTTTCTGCCCCCGGCATAAAGACCGCCGCGCCGCGTTTTCAGACACTCATCTTACAGCAGCCCTAACCAAAACAGTGACCATGACCCAACAATTGCACCCCCCAGCAAAGGAACAGCTTAGCGCTTGGCGCCATGACTTTCACCGTCACCCCGAGACCGCCTTTGCCGAGCATCGCACCAGCGCTCGCCTGGCCGAGCTATTAACCGCCCTGCCCAACCTCACCGTGCACACTGGCTGGGGGCGCGGTACAGGCATCGTGGCCGCACTACCAGGACGCTTGGGACACGGGCCCGCCATTGGGTTGCGGGCGGATATTGATGCTTTGGATGTGGTCGAACAAACTGACCTGCCCTATCAATCAACAACCCCTGGAAAAATGCATGCATGCGGCCATGACGGCCATATGACTATGCTGTTGGGGGCCGCCCATAGTCTGGCGCATCAGCCCGATTTTGCAGGCACCATCTATTTTATTTTTCAACCAGCCGAGGAAAACGAAGGCGGTGCGCAGGACATGGTCCAAGAAGGACTGTTTGAGCGCTTTCCCATGGATGGAGTCTATGCGTTACACAATTGGCCCGGCCTGCCTGTGGGTGAGGCTGCCGTCAATGACACGGCCGTGATGGCCGCCTTTGACCTATTTGATTTGACCCTGGTAGGACGGGGTTGTCATGCGGCCATGCCTCATTTGGGCACAGACACTATATTGGCCGCCAGTCAGTTTATCACCCAGTTACAGGGTATCATCGCACGCGAAATACCCCCGCATGACCCTGCTGTCCTCAGTGTGACCAGCATTCATGCCGGTGAAAACTATAACGTCATTCCTGAATCCGTCCACCTCAGGGGAACTTTGCGTTGTTTTGATGCGGGGTTACGCGAACAACTGCAAAAACGTTTCCGTGAAACCGTTGATCAGCTCGCAACCTACCACGATCTACAAGCCCAACTCGATTACCAACCGCGCTATCCAGCCACCATCAACGATTCCCAGCATGCCCAATACTGCGTTCAGGCATTACAAGCCGTCCCCGGTATACGCGAGGTTCACCGCAACGTACCGCCCAGCATGGGTTCCGAGGATTTTTCCTTTATGCTAGAGCAAGCTCCGGGTGCCTACATCTGGTTAGGCAATGGCGAGGACAGTGCTCCTTTGCATAACCCACGTTATGACTTTAATGATGAATTACTGCCTATCGGGGTGCACTACTGGCTGAGCCTGGTACATGTGCTGCTAGGCGCTGAGGCCACCAATTGATTTAATTGCCCGCCTCGAAATAGTCTACATACCATTGCACAGTAGCTTTTAGCCCTTCGACAAAGGATATTTCAGGCCGCCAATCAAGCTCGTGGCGCAATTTTTCGGCATCCAAGGCATAACGCTGATCATGGCCGGGTCGATCGGTGACATGCGTGATGAGCGCTGCAAAACTACCTATAGCCTCCAGGGTAGATGGGCGCTGAGCGCGCTGGGCAAATATTTCGTCCAGCTGAGAGCATATTTGCTGCACTAATTGGATATTACTGAGCTGGTGATGCGCACTGATATTGTAGCTTTGGCCAATTCGCCCTTGTTCATAAATCAGATGCAAAGCACGCACATGATCTTCTACATGAATCCAGTCGCGCACCTGATTACCCTGCCCATAAATGGTCAGCGGCCGTCCTCTAAGCGCCTGCTCGACCATAAAAGGGATGAGCTTTTCTGGATACTGATAAGGTCCGTAATTATTAACGCAATGTGTGATGATGCTTGGAATCTCATAGGTACGATGCCAAGCTTGAACCAGATGATCGCTACTGGCTTTACTGGCCGAATACGGCGAACTGGGCAAGTAAACAGCGTTTTCCTTTAAAGGGGCGCGTTCGTTTAGCCCCAAATCACCGAACACCTCATCAGTTGAAATATGTACAAACCGGAAGGCAACCTGTTCTTTAACCGGCAGCTCATGCCAGTAAGCACGCACCGTTTCTAATAATGTGAAAGTGCCAACAATATTACTTTGTATAAAGTTATGCGGGCTGGCGATAGAACGATCCACATGCGATTCAGCCGCCAAATGAAAAACAGCACAGGGCTTATGACGGGTAAAAATCCGTTGCATTGCTTCAGCGTCGCAAACATTAGCCTTATAAAATACATGCTGTGGGTGCTCGTAAATAGCTTCCAAAGCCTTGCGGTTGCCCGCATAGTTGAGCTTATCCACATTAATTACTGTGTAATTAGTGTGCTGCACTAAATAACGCACCAAGGCCGAACCAATAAACCCTGCGCCCCCTGTCACTAATATCGCCATATTAATTATCCCTTGAACAGTTGATTGTCCTCACAAATTATTAGAATTGTTCACTGCCCCTGTCCACTCTTCCATCATATACTAGCTACAGCCTTGTCAGGTCAAAAGACATGACAGTCACTTATTCTCCTAATCAAGCAGGAAACCATAGACCTATGAAACAATACGCACTTTTGCGCCGTTTTATTCTGGCCCCACTGCTCATCGCAGGTGTGGCCGCAGCCGGCACTGTCAGCGCTGCCTCTGGATTATCCGATGCCCTCAAATCGGGCCGCTCGGACAGCGATTCAGGCAGCAGTGGTCTGAGCAAAGCACTGGGCGGTGGTTCCTCGGGTGGCGGACTTTCTGCCTTGGGCTTACCCAATCTAAGCTCTGATATGGCAGGTAATGCCGCCGGCGTGCTGCAATACTGTATCGAGCATAAATACGTCGATGCCATGGATGCAGAAAACGTTAAAAATAAGCTCATGGATAAAGCCGGTATCGGCAGCCAAGAAAAAGACGATCATTATGAAAAAGGCCTCAGCGGTGTCCTCAGCGGCAGCGACGGTAAAAGCTTTGACCTCGAACGCCTTAAAGGCGATCTCAAAGACAAAGCCTGCGATTACGTGCTCGAGCATGGCACCGACATGCTTTAAAGCATAGCCCCATTTTGCTCCGACCTGCTCATCGGCTGTGATGAGCTTAAAAGCCCGCCTGACCCATGGATCAGTGCGGGCTTTTTTAGCATATGCACAATGTTATACGCTGTATTTGCACCGCCAATACGCATATTAGCGGCATAATCTGAGCGTGAGATTAAGACTAAAGAGTACTTTCAGTCCCAAAGATGGCTGTAGACTGGCTTGATAACGTACCGCCATTACCATGTACCAAAGCCAGCTCTGCGTCCGCAACCTGCCGTTCATCCGCGGCACCACGCAACTGCTCAATGGCTTCGATGGTTATAAAAATGCCATACATCCCTGGGTGAATGCAGGACAGACCGCCACCATTAGTATTCACTGGCAGTTGCCCACCCGGTGCGATATTACCATTCGAGACAAATTCACCCCCCTCGCCTTTAGCACAAAAACCCAGATCTTCCAAAAAGAGGATAGTGTTGATGGTAAAAGCATCATAAAGCTCGACTACGTCGATATCCGCCGGCCCAACTTTAGCCATTTCATAAGCCAGCCGCCCAGACTGAGAGGCTGAGGTCACTGTCAAATCCTCCATGGAAGAGATTTGACGATTCCAGACCGCCGTCGAATTGCCCAACAAATAAACAGGTTTATGGGGAAAGTCTTTGGCGCGATCAGCACGCACCATCACATAGGCACCCGCCCCATCAGTGACCAAGCAGCAATCCAACACTGATAAAGGGTCCGAGATCATTCTCGATTCGAGGACCTCATCAAGTGTCAAAGGATCACGTCGATAAGCTGCGGGGTTGAGTTGCGCCCACTTTCTAGCGGCCACAGCGACCTCGGCCAACTGCTCACGGGTAGTGCCATATTCATACATATGACGAGCGGCTGCCAGCGCATATGATGAAATTGGGCTCAACGGATCATAGGGCGCCTCATAAGGCTGTGGATCCAGCTTTTTACGGGCCGATGCGATCTCGGCACGGTTGAGTGTTGAAGACCGTTGGGTGCTACCGTAGCACACCAATACAGCATTACATTGGCCGCTATGGAGCGCATGGGCAGCTGCCTGCAAATGTGCAACAAAGCTGGAGCCCCCAAGCATGGTGCTTTCTATAAAAGTAGGTTTGATACCTAAATACTCAATAACGGGCATGGCCCACATGGTCGCACTGACGCTGGCCGTGGCAATGCCATCAATATCTTGCATGGTGAGGCCGGCATCAGCCACTGCTCGCTGAGCGGCTTGGACCAAAATTTCCATCTCGGAAAAGCCCTCGGCGACCCCTTGCCCGGCCTGCCCCACACCTACAACGGCTGCTTTACCGCGCAAATCGATGCTCATTTTTCCTCCTTGGCGGGGGTAAAGACCACCATCGGACCTTCTGCCCCTTCTGTAATTTGACTGTGTACCCGCATGCCGATGGTCACCTCTTCGGGGCTAACGCCATCCACACGACTCATCATGCGTACCCCCTCATCCAGGTCAATCAATGCGACGTTGTAATCACCCCCACGATCAGGACGACGACGCACTATCGTAGTGGAATAAACGGTACCCAGCCCTTTGGCAGCCTGCCAACGTAAGCCTTTATGGCCACAGTGAGGACAAAGCATCCGTGGATAAAACACATATTGTTCACATCCAGTGCATTGCTGGATGGCAAATACACCCTCAGCCAAAAGCTGATGGTAATACTGCTCGGCCCCCATCTCAGCGGGTTGGGCCAGTGCTGTTTGATCTACCCCCATTGTGTAGAACTCCTTTATTTGGCTGTTCAGGCAAACTCGGCGACACCGTGACTAAGCACCACCACATCGCGTTCGATAGCACGCGCTTGAAAGGCGAAATGCCCTGCTTGTTCGCCCCGCCAGATCTCAAACGCCAAGCGCTCACCGGGATAAACCGGAGCACTAAAGCGCGCATCAAGACGACGCATGCGTTGCGGATCGTAGTCTGCACACATCTTTATCAATGCATGACAAGCCATCCCATAAGTACATAGCCCATGCAAAATAGGACGCTCAAACCCGGCCTTGCGTGCCACCTCGGGATCGGCATGCAAGGGGTTATGGTCACCATTCAAGCGATACAGCAAGGCTGCTTGAGGGATACTGGAAAGCTCGCACACCCAATCAGGTGTGCGTTCAGGTGTGCGCGGCAACCCTGGCAAAGGCTCATCAGAGGCACTCAAGCCACCATCACCACGGCAAAAGCTCACATTGTGCAAGCGTGCATACAAGGTGCCATCATCAGCATCTTTAATCTCACGTTCGGTCACAACCAGCGCGCCTTTATCGGGGCCCTTGTCGGTAATGCGTACGACCTGATTGTGGCCGACAAAACGGCCTTGGGCGGGCAAAGGTTTCAAGATTTCCAGGCGCTGCTCACCGTGCAAGACCTTGACCCAATCTACACCAGTATCCGGGTTTTTCATCCAAAACCCGGGATAGCCCAATACCACGGCCATGCTGGGCATGGCTTGTAGCCCTTCTTCGTAAACGAAGCGTAGCTGCTGCTCATCGACAGGATCCATCCCCAAACCAATGCCCAGCGCATACAAGATCGTATCTTTGGCAGTAAAGTCGTCATGCAACGCCTCGAACTGCCAATTTTTTAAATGCTCATAATCAAATGCCATCGGGAAAACTCCATCAATTAAATTGCGTACTCACTGCTATATATCATGCAGCAGGCAATTAAAAGGGATCCCAATTAATCACATCGGGCGAGCGCTCGAGCTCGTAGAAAGCACTGCTCAGTGCGGGGATGGCAATCTCACCCACTGTTTCAGGTGTCCAACCCTCGGAGTGATGGACCGAACGTGCGGGACGGGGCTGGCTAAAGACCATGATTTCATTGGCACGCACCCCAAAGATTTGTCCGGTGATGTCTTTTCCGCCCTCACTGGCCAAATACACCACCAAGGGAGCAATTTTATGTGCTTCCATACGCTTGAGCTTGGCGACGCGTGCCTCGGCCTCAGGAGAGTCGACCGGAATCGAACTGGTCATCTGGCTCCAGGCAAAAGGAGCAATACAATTCGAACGTACATTAAAGCGAGCCATATCAATCGCGATTGACTTGGACAATGCGGCAATACCTAATTTGGCAGCGGCATAGTTGGACTGCCCCAGATTGCCGATCAGGCCCGAGGTCGAAGTCATGTGCACAAAACAACCGGACTCTTGTTGGCGGAAATGCTTGGCAGCCTCTTGGCTGACTTGAAATGCCCCGTTTAGGTGCACATCAATCACGGCATCCCATTCTTCTTGGCTCATGCGGTGGAAAAGCCGATCGCGCAAATTGCCGGCATTATTCACGACAATATCAATGCGTCCATACTCATCCACAGCCTGCTGTACAATCTGACGCCCAGCATCAGAAACAGAATCCTGATTGGCGACTGCTTGGCCACCGGCCTCACGGATTTCCGCTACTACGGCCTCGGCAGAGTCTTGGCCGTGCTCATTGACACCGATATCATTGACAACCACCTTGGCACCGTACTCAGCCAATAGCAGTGCAATCCCTTTACCAATGCCTCCGCCTGCGCCGGTCACAACGGCGACTTTATCTTTGACGAGATCAGTCATTTCTATCCTTCCTTGTAAATTGTTTGGTTTACTATAGACAAATTAAGGGCCCAACACCGCAGTCCCTGTGCCAAATGTCCAGCCCCTGCAGGGGTTTACGAACTGGCTTGTGCCGTCTGGCTGACTGGCTGTCGCAGTTGGTCCAACCGATCAAAAGCTTGGCGCATGCCGTCTTCGAGCTCTTGGACGATTTCTGCCAAAGGTTGCTGCTGCTCAACAAAGGCCAGTGATTGCCCTGCGGATAACAAACCACGCCGTATATCACCCGAGGTATAGGCCTCGCGGGCAAAAGAACCCCGCACCAAAGGCAATAAATCCTCGATGGTGACATCCTCTTTGGTACGCTCTATTTCCTGCACATCATCGACGGTATCGTTATGCAGCACGCGAACGGTATTACGCACCGTGTGCATGCATAGTGCAGTATCAGTAGGTTGGGCCTCAATCAGACGCCTTTTATAGTCGTCATGGGCCCAGATTTCATGGGCGGTGAGAAACTTGGTACCAATCACCACCCCAGATGCACCCATTCCCAATGCAGCGGTAATTTGCGAGCCACAGCCAAAGCCACCGCCCACCAAATACGGAATCTCGAGTCGGCGGGCCGCCCATGCGGTATTCACCATGGTGCCTACCATCTCAACGCCTGGGTGCCCCCCGCATTCGGCGCCCACAATAGAAACCGCATCCACACCCTGACGCTGTGCCGAGACAGCATGGCGCACGGTGGAAACCTTGTGCAGGATTTTGATTCCAGCCTCTTTGATCAAAGGCATGTAGGGCTCGGGGCTGCGGCCAGAGGTTTCAATATAAGGAATACCCTCTTGGGCGATCAGCTCAAAAACCTCTTCGGTTTGCTCCCCGGTAACCCGATGGGGCAGCATCGAAACATTGACCCCAAAGGGCATGCCTTGGCTGAGATCGCGGCACTTTTGAATCTCATCGCGTAACTCATCCAAAGTAGAAAAACTGGCTGCGGTAATAAAACCCAAAATCCCACTATGAGCTGCAGCCGCTACGTATTCAGCATTGGCCAACCACATCAAACCACCGGCCACAATCGGCAAGCGCACACCAAAGAGCTCAGTAAATCGGGTATGTACTAACTGGTTTTGAGCTTTATCCATCTTTGCTTTCCCATGAAAAGTATCTGTATCAGCATACAAAAACGGCAGTGTGTTACGCACTGCCGTATCCTGATTAGTCCTCGCGCACCAAAGTACGACCAATAATGATTTGCTGAATCTGGGTGGTGCCCTCATACAGACGCAACAAACGTGCATCACGATAGAAACGCTCTACCTTGTACTCGCGCATGTAACCAGAACCACCATGGATTTGAACACCACGATCTGCGACACGACCCAGCATTTCTGTAGCAAACATCTTGGCGCAAGAGGCCCGCAGGCTAATCTCGGGGTTCTTAGTGCCTGGGGTGTGTTTTTCATCGTACATCTTGGCAGTATCACGTACCAAAGCCCAAGCCGCTAATAACTCGGCTTGGCTGTCCGCCAACATGGCTTGAATCAACTGAAACTCACCAATGGGCTTGCCAAACTGTTTGCGATCACGCGCATAGGCAACGGACTCATCCAAAATACGCTGTGCCAATCCACAAGCCACTGCTGCCAAGTGAATACGACCACGGTCCAATACCTTCATCGCAGTTCTAAAGCCCTGGCCAGGAACACCGCCAATAATATTTTCTGCGGGCACACGGACATTTTCTAAAATGACATCACATGTTTGAGTCCCGCGCTGGCCCATTTTCTGATCAACCTTGCCCAAGGTAATGCCCGGCAAATCAGTCGGTACAATAAAAGCAGATATATTGTCTCGTGGCTCGTCACTGGTGCGGGCCATCAATGTAAAAGCACCTGCACGGGGCGCATTAGTGATAAAACGTTTGGTACCATTAAGGACATAATGGTCGCCATCGAGCTTGCCATAGGTTTTCAACGACTGCGCGTCCGAACCAGCCTCGGGCTCGGTGAGTGCAAAAGCCATGACCAGCTCGCCAGTAGCGACCTTGGGCAGGAAGTGCTGTTTCTGTTCTTCGGTACCGTCGATCAAAATACCCTGCGAACCAATCCCGACATTAGTGCCAAAGGTCGAGCGAAACGCCAAAGAGGTCTGACAAAACTCGTAATTGACGGCGCATTCTTGGCTCAGGCTGAGACCGATACCACCGTACTCCTCAGGAATAGTCATGCCGAAAAGACCCATTTCTTTCATCTCGTCGACGACCTCATTAGGGACTTCGTCATTTTCCTCAACCTGATCCTCTAGGGGGACCAAGCGCTCTCTGACGTAACGACGCAAACTATCCAATAAAATGTCAAAAGATTCCTGATCAACGCTCATAGCACTCTCCGGTGATAATAACTCTCGATGTTTCAGTGTATGTTGCAAAAATAAACTTTACAATATTCCTTTTTATTGACACGACGTCAAATTTTATTGAACACGACTATGAACTTACAACGCCTGACCATCCTGGTTGAAATATTGGACGCCGGCAATCTGAGCAAAGCGGCCCGTAAACTCAAAATGACCCGCGCCAACATCAGCTACCATCTCAACCTGCTAGAAAAAGAAGTGGGCGTACAACTGGTCCGTCGCTCGACCCTCAGTGTTGAGCCTACCGAGGCCGGCGAACGTCTTTATGAGCACGGGCGCAACATACTCAACGAGCTCATGACCGCCCGTGAAAGCATTACTACCTTGGGCCAAAGCTTACAAGGCCGTGTGGGTATCAGTGTACCCAGTGGTTTTGGACAAATGTTCATGATGCAGTGGCTCATAGAATTTAAAGAACGCTACCCGGACATTCACCTGGATGTGATGTTTGAAAACCGCATCGACAACATGATTCGCGAGGGTATTGATATCGCCGTTCGAATCATGAGTGATCCCCCCGAAAATCTCATTGCACGCAATCTGAGCACCATCCACTATATCGTTTGCGCCTCGGCAGATTATGTTGCTCAGCATGGTTTGCCTTCGGAACCCCAAGCCCTGGCCGAGGTACCTATCATCACCTCTAGCGTAGTGGGCAAACGCCTGCGCTTACGAGCCTATAAAAACGATCAGATGGAAGAAGTCTACCTCAGCCCAAGCGTGAGCTCAGAGCATTTCCCTTTTATCCGTGAAGCCATGCTCGCTGGCCTGGGCGTAGGCATCATGCCTGATTATGTGGTGCTTGATGAGCTCAAAAGTGGCAAAGTGCTCACCACTTTGGATGATTACACCCTGAGTATTTTTGGCCGCCAAATGTTTATGCTATACATGCCTAACCGTCACCAAACACGGGCCATACGGGCGTGCATCGATTATCTTTTAGAAAAAGCCCGGCAGATGAATAACCACCTGCCCACCCCTTGTGATATCACACCCAAACACAAATGACGCACTGCAGTTCAGAATCTTTTAAGTGACGCTTATAAAATTAAAAAGTCGCTAGAGGTAATTTTGCCTAGAATGACTGATACAAGAGTTAAATAAGAAGCAAAAATCATTCTAAGCGCAGGAGGCAAGATGAGCATCAGTGACCTAAGTCAGGCCACCGCCATTCACCATATACCGCAATATCACGCGGCCGTACACCCCGATCGTTTGTGCGTCATTGATACCGCTAATCAGCCCATCAGCTATGGCGAGCTATGGGACAAGATTACTCAAACCAGTCACTATTTAGAGCAACGAGGAGTGCACCCCGGGGATCGGGTTCTGGTGGTAGGTGAAAACTGCGTGGACATGATGACCTTGTATTTTGCCTGTAGTGTGTTGCAAGCATGGCCAGTTGCCGTCAATGCACGTCTAAGCCCACGAGAAATCGATGTCATCAGTACGCACGCAAATCCACGGGTGAGTGTTTATACCAGCGGCATTTCCACCTCGGCTGCGGACCACGCAGCGCACCAAATGGCAGCGGCCGTGTCCCTGTCTTTTTTACCTAATTGTGCACATATAAAAGTGCAACCCACAGCGAATAACGCCGACACCGCAAACACATCTGCTGCGGCAACACCTGCCAATCAGCAATACCCATTACCCAATCCAGATCAGGTCGCTGCGCTGATCTACACCTCGGGGACCACGGGCGCCCCAAAAGGGGTCATGGTGCCCCACCGTGGGCTTTTACATTTTGCTCGCATTTCTGGGCATTCACGCGGTTTAAACCCCAACGATCGTGCCTATGCGGCGTTGCCCTTGTCACATATTTTCGGGTTGGCGACCGTTTTGTTAGCCACCTTGTATGCTGGTGCTGCACTTATTTTACGCAGTCGATTTGACCCTGCTGATGTGCGCTATGCGCTCGCAGAGCTCGGGCTAACCACCTTGCAAGGGGTTCCCATGATGTACACCCGATTGTTGGCAGAGGCTGCCAAGAATGGCCCCTATGATGCCCCTCAACTGCGCTACGTTTATACGGGCGGTGCAGCCTTGGATGCCACCCTAAAACAACGCGTCGAGGCACTTTTTGGTCATCCGTTACACCATGGCTACGGCATTACCGAATATGCCGGCTCACTGTTTCTAACTCGCCAAGATGCACCCGCTACTGATTGCACAGCTGGTTACGCTGTCGAAGCGTTGGAAATCCATATTGGGGATCTGGAAACTGCCCCGTTGCCACCTGACACGGTTGGAGAAATACACGTACGTGGCCCGGGCATCATGCTGGGCTATTACAAAGATCCGCAACAAACAGCACAGGCAATCTTGCCTGGGGGCTGGCTAAAGACTGGCGATTTGGGCTACCTATCAGAAGACAGTGCCCTATACATTACCGGACGCTCTAAAGAACTCATTATTCGTTCCGGTTTTAATGTATATCCGCACGAAGTCGAATCGGTTCTCAACAGTCATCCCGATATTCATCTTTCTGCGGTGATTGGTGCTCCCGAGCAGGACGGCAATGAAAAGATCATCGCTTTTTATCAACCCAACGACAACACCACCGTCGATATAGAGGCATTACAGAGTTTTCTACGCGAACGACTCGCCCCGTATAAGGTTCCTGCTCAATACATTCCAATAGACGATATTCCCATGACCTTAAGTGGGAAGATACAAAAAAGAGTTTTACAGGATCGTTTCTTGAACGATCTCAACAACCCTGCCACGGAGACAACATGAAAAGACTATTCTCATTAACCGCCCTTTCTTTATTGATCGGCAGTGCACCTGCCTTGGCCCAGGATGACTGGCCCGGTGATCGCCCCATCCATATGACAGTGGGCTATGCTCCAGGGGGACCTGTGGATACCACAGCGCGGATTTTTGCCAAATACTTGAGCGAGGAATTGGGCACCTCGGTTGTGGTCGAAAACCGCCCTGGCGCCAGCGGCATGATTGCCACTCAGCACGTCAATCGCGCACGCCCTGACGGATATAACATCAGCTTTGTGGCCAGCCCCACCCTGACCATCACCCCGATTATTCAAAGCACCCAAGACCTGGATCTGGACAAAGACCTAACCTATATCGGTAAATTGGTCGACTACACGAATGTTTTGGTCATCAATAACGAAAGTGGCATTACCTCTATTGAAGAACTGATTGAATACGCTAAAGCTAACCCTGGTGAGGTCTCTTATGGATCAGCGGGGGTCGGTGCCTCTAATCACTTATCAGGTGAATTACTCAGCCAACGCAGTGATGCCCCCATGGAAAATGTTCCCTATCGTGGCAACGCCCCAGCCATGGTCGATGTGATGAGCGGCAATGTGTTGTTCATGTTTGATATCGTCAGTACCGCTGCCAACTATATCGACGGCGGCAAGGTACGCCCCTTGGCGGTGACCTCGCGCGAGCGCAATCCTGCCTTACCCGATGTTCCCTCCATGGAAGAGGCCGGAGTTGAAGACTATGAAGTCAAAGGGTGGTATGCGTTGACTGGGCCCAAAGATTTACCTGAGCCTATTGTCGAGAAAATACACACGGCCATGCTCGCCATTGCCGATAATCCAGATTACCAAGATGCCATCGACAAGGCTGGCTACGAGATTGCTGTCAGCGATGGAGCAGCTTTAAAAGAAGTCGTTGATACCGAATACCAACTGTGGGATGAGGTAATTGAAATCGCCGGTATTGAAACCCAATAAGCGAGGTTCAGCCCCCTAACTTCAATCTTCTACAACCCATAATTAGCTATTAACCATTACCCGCCAATTACCCAACCATCTAATCACTAATAATTGATTTCGGTAATTGGTATTTAAAAATAAAAAAGGAGCACAGCTTTGAAACTGTGCTCCTTTTTGCATGGCTATTGAGGCCTTATTTTAAGCCTTATTCCACCTCGATATTTGCCTCT
>DATGTW010000005.1:0-37680 GCA_035301625.1 Paenalcaligenes sp. | reverse complement strand
ATTTGTTGTTTCGGCTATAGCTAAGTTAATTAAGCCTGTATTGTAGCCGTTTCAGTAGAAAATAAATGCTTTTTCAGGAAATGTAAATTAATCCGTGCCTCGCGCGCGCTGCGCGTGGAATTGCTGTCGCCAGGCAGTGAAACTTTGAGTTTGGATTGCTTGGCGCATTTCTTCCATCAAAGAAAGATAATAATGCAAGTTGTGGATTGTGTTGAGCCGTGCCCCGCTGATTTCCTTGGCGCGTTGCAAATGATGCAGATAGGCCCGACTAAAATGGCTGCAAGTATAGCACGTGCAGTCCTCATCGAGGGGGCGCAGGTCATCGCGAAAACGCGCGTTGCGGATTTTGATATCCCCATAGCGCGTAAACAGCCAACCATTACGGGCATTACGTGTGGGTAGAACACAATCAAACATATCAATGCCATGGCTAACCCCTTCAACCAAGTCTTCGGGGGTGCCAACGCCCATCAGATAGCGGGGGGCGTCTGCAGGTAGTTGGGGGGTAGTATGTGCGAGGATACGCTGCATGTCTTCTTTGGGCTCGCCCACACTGAGACCGCCAATGGCATAGCCTTCGAAACCAATGTCGACCAGCCCTTGCAGAGATTCTGTGCGTAGATCCTCGTACATGCCGCCTTGGACAATACCAAATAGGGCATTAGGGTTTTGCAATGATTTGAATGTTTCCCGTGAGCGCTTGGCCCAGCGTAAAGACATACGCATCGATTGTGCAGCAGGCGCGTGTTCGATGGGTTTTCCATCTACCAAATAAGGCGTGCATTCATCAAAAACCATCACGATATCAGAATTCAGGCTGTGTTGAATTTCCATAGAGATTTCAGGTGTTAAAAACAGCCTGGAACCATCTATAGGAGAGGCGAAATGCACGCCTTCTTCGGTGATTTCTCGCATCCCCTGCAAACTGAATACTTGAAAGCCACCTGAATCAGTCAGGATAGGCTTTTGCCAGCCCATAAAATCATGCAAACCATTATGAGCGCCGATGACCTTAGTCCCAGGACGTAGCCATAGATGAAATGTGTTACCTAAGACAATTTGGGCGCCCAGTGCCTCGAGCTCGTCGGGCAGCATGCCTTTGACTGTTCCATAGGTGCCGACAGGCATGAAAATGGGTGTTTGTACCTGCCCATGATTTAAGGTCAGCGTGCCTCGACGGGCGTGGCCGTCAGTTTGTAGTAAAGAAAAAGATAAACCAGACATAGTATTCATGTAGTTATAAACATTGCATCGCCATAACTAAAGAAGCGATATTGTTGGGCAATGGCATGGCTATAAGCAGCCCGAATAGTTTCTTGCCCTGCCAACGCTGAGACCAGCATGAGTAAAGTAGATTCGGGTAAATGAAAATTAGTGAGCAAAGCATCCACGTATTTAAATTGGTAGCCCGGAGTAATAAATAGCCGACTGTCCCCCGAAACGCTGCCGTCATCGTGGTGCTGAATTTCTATTTTGGAGTCGCTTTGATCGGCAGCAGCAGACTCCAGAGCACGGACACTGGTTGTGCCTACCGCGATGACTCGACCGCCTTGGGCTCGAGTGTGTTTGATAGCCTGTAGGGTGTCTGCAGGAACCGTAAAGTACTCGGCATGCATTTGGTGCTCGGCGATGCGCTCTGTACGTACGGGCTGAAAGGTCCCAGCGCCCACATGTAGGGTAACAAATGCTTGGGCGATTTGTTGTTCTTTTAAGCTGCGCAACATGTTTTCATCAAAATGTAGCCCAGCGGTCGGGGCGGCGACTGCACCGGCTTGCTCTGCAAAAACTGTTTGGTAGCGTTTTTCGTCGACAGCCGTAGGTTGATGAGTAATATAAGGAGGCAGTGGCAGTGCGCCGTGACTATCTAAAAAGGGCAAAATAGGGGTTGTAAAAGTTAGCTCGACCAAACCTGATTTGTTTTTATCGTGCACGGTAGCCTGCACGCTGCCCTCGGCAAAAAGCAGGGTCTGTCCTGCCCGTGGGGGGTTGCTAGCACGCAGGTGGGCCAAAGCGCTACGATCATCCAGTAGGCGCTCGATTAGGCATTCCACGCGCCCGCCAGTGGTTTTTTGGCCTAACAAGCGCGCTTTAATGACACGAGTGTTATTGAAAACCAAAAGATCGTTCGGTTGCAACAATTGCGGGAAATCCGTAAATTGCATGTCTTGTAAAGAACGATCGCGCGGCAGGTACAGCAGCCGGCTGGCTGTACGTTGTTCAGCAGGGTGCTGTGCAATCAGCTCGGGCGGGAGTTCATAGTGAAAATCCTGTCGACGCAAATCAGATTGTGTCATAAAAAACCTTTGGCATTGTTATATATAATTGAGCGATGCCATGCTTGGGTAGTCAACGGCGCAGCCAAGGCGGCCGCAGCTGTGTTTTACCACTTCACATTAAAATGCGGCAATGATTCAAAAAGGGGTGTTCATGCGCGCACAAAAAAACGTACACAGAATAACAACTAGGTGGTTATCTTGCCTACTGCTTTTTTTAGCCTGGACAACCTATGGTGCCCAGGCGTTTGCGCAGGGTTTGCCTAGCGAACTGCAAAGTGCATGGCAAAAGACTGGTTTGCCCGAATCCGCCTTGTCTTTGGTGGTCAAAGAGATTGACGGGCCCGATCTCATCAGCATTAATGCTAATACACCGAGAAACCCTGCTTCGGTGATGAAGCTGGTCACTACATGGACGGCTTTAATTGGGCTAGGCCCCGAACATCGTTGGCGCACTGAATTATACGCTCAAAACTTTAAGGTCGATGAGCAAGGCACTCTAAAAGGTCCTCTTTATATAAAGGCCGCCGGCGATCCGGTGTTTTCTATCGCTGATTTATGGAGTTTATTGCGTGATTTGCGTATGCGAGGGGTTAAAAACCTGACCGAGGTTGTAGTTGACCGCTCTGTTTTTGGGCAGGTAGGCATCGATACTTATGCTTTTGATGGCGCAGGTGATCGCCCCTATAACGCGAGCTCTGATGCCATGGTTGTAGGATTGGGCGCAGCACGTATCGTCATGCAGCCCGACAAACAGCGTAAACAATGGTTGGCTTTTATAGACCCACCATTACCTGGGGTGCGTTTGGATAATCAGCTCGAATGGAGCAATCAACGCTGCCCGGGCTCCCCTGCTGTGCAAACAGATGTTAAGCGTCAGCCCCAAGGGGGCGTGACGATTCAACTCAAAGGCCAAGCTGCGGGCTCTTGTGGCGAGTTTTCCTTGTATCGTTTGGTTTTGGACCAGCCCCAGTTCTTTGAGTCTGTATTTCGTATGTTATGGCGCGAGTTAGGTGGGACCTTGGCGCGCGGATTTAAATCGGGTACTGTACCGCGCAATGCTGATTTGATTGTTTGGCACGATTCAGTACCGCTGGCTGATGTGATTCGTTTGATTAACAAACAAAGCAATAATTTAATGGCAAACCACTTGCTACTCAGCCTGGGTGCACAGACCGCCCAAGGAGGGGCGCAAAATCATCATGGGGCATCGGCAGCCACCCGTTTGTTAAATGCGGATGGGGTCAATACCCGTGGTTGGGAAATTGATAATGGTTCGGGATTATCGCGCATTGCTGCGGTGACAGCCCAAGGCCTAACGCAAATGCTACAGCAGGCTTGGTATTCACCTTTTATGCCCGAGTTTATGTCTTCCTTGGCGATTTCAGGGGTAGACGGTACGGTACGCCGGCGTTTGCACGACGACGAGGTGCGCGGCCGTGCTCATCTAAAGACGGGCACTTTACGTGATGCACGCGCTTTGGCTGGCTACGTGCTGGCTGCCAACGGCAAACGTTATATTTTGGTTTCTATTGCCAATCATGCACAAGCAGCGGCCATTCGGCCCTTTAATGACGCATTGGTCAAATGGGTGGCCGAGCATTAAGTGTATGCTGTGATGAGATGATGGTTTTTTACGAATAATTTATTCGCTGCGCTTGGGAGAAAAGATGGCGATTCATGAGATTAAGCACCCCTTGATTCGGCATAAGTTGGGGTTAATGAGAAAGGCAGATTTAAGCACCAAAAACTTCCGTGAGATGTCACAAGAGATTGCCGCCTTGTTAACCTACGAGGCGACCAAAGATCTGCCTTTGATGGCCGAAGAGGTTCAGGGGTGGTGTGGCTCGGTAGCTGTCGAGAGGTTGGCTGGCAAAAAAGTCACGGTCGTGCCTATTTTGCGGGCTGGTATTGGTATGTTAGATGGGGTGCTTAGCCTCATTCCTGGGGCCAAGGTCTCAGTCATTGGTATTGCCCGCAACGAAGAAACACTCGAGGCACATACCTATCTAGAGCGACTAGTGGGCGAACTTGATCAACGCTGGGCCTTGATCATCGATCCCATGCTGGCAACGGGTGGCTCAATGGTTGCTACCATCGATTTACTCAAGGCTGCGGGCTGTAAAACCATCCGTGCTCTGGTGTTGGTGGCGGCACCCGAAGGGATACAGGCCGTGCATGAAAAACACCCCGATGTACAGATCTACACCGCCTCTGTGGATAGCCATTTAGATGGAAATTCTTATATTGTGCCTGGCCTGGGCGATGCTGGGGATCGCATTTTTGGTACCCGTCAGAAAGACGTCACCTAGGTTTGCGAAAGGGCTGTCGTAGCCGATAGAGATGCGCCCTACACTCACAACCATTCACAATATTTAGCGTTATTTTAACTAAAAGTGCTGTGGCTGTTATTAGAAATAGGGTAGGATAAACATTATGTTTTCAACGAGCGGGTGAAAATATCGCTCATAATACAAGGAGCTCCAACATGGTAGACAAAGAGACCATCCGTAAAGTCGAAGAAGAGTTCATTTCTGACGTCAAGAAAAACCTTGACGAGGCTGAAAAGCTACTTCAAGAGGCTGCGGAGAGTACCGGAGAAAAAGCCAACAAGATTCGTGAAAAAGCGATGCGTCACCTAAAGCAGTCTCGTGAGGCACTGCTAGATACTCAAGAGACCCTCGCGCGTCGTGGGCGTCAGGCCATTCGAGCCACTGATGACTATGTCCATGACAAGCCTTGGCAAGCCATTGGCTTGGCAGGTGCATTGGGTCTGTTGCTCGGTGTATTGTTGAGTCGACGCTAAATCATTTGGTATGGGCTCTGGTCTTCCAGGGCCTTTTTCTTTTTAAACTATTTACCATCATTCAAAGGGTGTCATGTCATTGCGGCAAAAAGTTGGGCAGTGGTCTCAGACCTTGGTGGCAATTTTAGCGACCCGTCTAGAGTTATTCGCTATTGAACTCAGCGAAGAAAAAAGTGCGTTTATTCGCATGCTGGTGTGGGTTGCAGCAGCCATGTTTTTTGGTGTGCTGGCCATTATTGTGCTGACCTTTTTGCTGATATTGCTTTTTTGGCCCACAGAATGGCGTTACTGGGCCTTTGCGGCAATTTTAATTATTTATTCAGGCCTTAGTTTATATTTTGTACGTAAGGTCATGATGCGTCTAACGCGCGGTCCAGTCCCTTTTCAGGCCTCTTTGGATGAATTAAGACAAGATTTACAACTGATACAGCGTCTACGCGAGGATGAGACGCAAACCGAGCAGGTAGACCCGACAGAGAGCCGATCTTTATGAGTAACCCATCCCAGAAACATGTGGAACGTCAGGTGCGCAAAGAAATTTTGCGTATGCGCGCTGCTGCCCAACGTCAGCAGTTATGTCAGCTAGGATGCGAATTTGTCGATCAGGCCAATCCGCAGCATTTGCTAGGGCGTTTTTTAGGGGTGGGCTCACGATCCATGAGAACATTCAAGTGGGGGCGCACGCTATGGTCTTTGCACCGTCGCTACGAACTGCTGCTGTCTAGTGCGTGGCTGTTGCTTAGAGGTGCGCGAGGACGTAGTTTGCGTTGGCCTACGTTAGGCTTGGTGGCATTGCGTTTGCTGCGTTTCAGCCTCGAGCGCGATGATGGCTCGAATGATTCCGCACAGCCTCGGTCAAAGCATCAAACATCTGCATCACATGCTGACTTTCAGCAATCGAAAGCCAACCAAAAACTATCCGTACCAGCCGCAGAGTCGTTGCCTACAGATGCGCCTATAGAGTCTATAAGATCCGACAGCACCCAAGCCGAGCTTGCGGCCTTGCAATCTCGGCTAGAGGCCGCCGAAGCCCTGGCTAGTGATCACAAGCCAAGTTCCTCGTAGAGTTTGGCCATACGTTGGCTGACCTCATCATCCATTTCAATAATGCGACCCCACTCGCGCTGGGTTTCGCCCGGCCATTTGTTAGTGGCGTCTAAGCCCATCTTGCCGCCTAGTCCAGACACGGGCGAAGCAAAATCCAGATAATCAATAGGGGTGTGATCTACCAATGTAGTATCGCGCACCGGATCCATGCGTGTGGTGATGGCCCAGATGACTTCTTTCCAGTCACGGGTGTCGATGTCATCGTCCACAATCACAATGAATTTTGTGTACATGAATTGGCGCAAAATGCTCCACACCCCAAACATTACTCGCTTGGCGTGGCCAGCATATTGTTTGCGTATAGAAACTACAGCCATGCGATAACTACAGCCTTCGGGGGGGAGATAAAAATCCACAATTTCGGGCAGCTGTTTTTGCAATAAGGGGATAAACACCTCGTTGAGCGCTTCACCTAAAATAGCAGGTTCATCAGGGGGTTTGCCGGTGTAAGTGCTATGGAAAATGGGCGTTTTACGCATGGTGATGCGCTCAACAGTAAAGACGGGGAACCACTCTTGTTCGTTGTAATAGCCAGTGTGATCGCCATAGGGACCTTCGAGGGCGATTTCATAGTCAGTTTTTGGTCGTGGAGGATGTGTCGGGTCCTCTGGGGGCGTGATGGCACGAGGATCGTTTTGGGGCAGGATGTGGCCTTCGAGGATAATTTCGGCATAGGCGGGAACCATCAGATCGCTGCCTTTAGCTTTGGCCACCTCGGTGCGCGAACCGCGTAAAAGCCCAGCAAATTGATATTCAGACAAGCTGTCGGGGATCGGAGTAACCGCCCCAAGGATGGTCGCAGGGTCAGCGCCTAAGGCGACAGCGATAGGAAAAGGGGTGCCCGGATGGGTTAGGGCGTGATCCCTAAAATCAAGAGCCCCGCCACGGTGTGCCAACCATCGCATAATGAGTTTATTGCGGCCCAACTGCTGCTGCCTATAAATCCCCAGATTTTGGCGTTTAGCGTGGGGGCCCTTGGTGATAGTCAGGCCCCAAGTCAGTAGGGGCGCTACATCGCCTGGCCAACAAAATTGAATGGGAAGTTGGGTCAAATCAACCTCATCTCCCTCTAGGACCACCTCTTGGCATGGGGCTTTGCGAATGGTTTTGGGGCTCATGTCCCATAAGGCAGATTTGAGCATAGCCACCTTGGAAATCGCATCGCGCAGGCCACTGGGTGCTTCTGGCTCTTTGAGGTCGGCTAATAAGACCCCCACATCGCGCAGCGCCTGTATGTTGTCTTCACCCATCCCCCAAGCCACCCGCTGGGTGGTGCCAAAAAGATTGGCCAATATTGGGTACGGGGTGGGTTGACCATGATGCTGTGCATTTTCAAAAAGCAGCGCTGGGCCACCCGCACGCAATACTTGATCGCTTAGGGCGGTAATTTCTAGATGGGTTGAAACGGGTTGTTGAATTCGTTTGAGTTGACCCTGGTTTTCTAGTTGTTGAACAAAGTCGCGAAGATCACGGTATTTCACTTTGGCTACGTCCTCTTGAGCTCTGACAAATCATTGGGTTGGGTTATGATTGGGCTATTGTATTCCAGGATGGGGGTAAATGTTGTTATTAAGCGTTTTCCATCAAAGCCATTGGCCGCAACGGGTGGTTTATCGCATGGGCGAGGTCTTGCATTTATGTGCTATATACTTTGGCATAGCCGCATTGGTAACTATTTTTTCCCTGTGGTTGGTCCCCTCAACACGCGAACAAACAGAACAGATCTACGCTTCGGTGATTGATACTTTGCGTCCAGCTGGATGGTCGATGCATCGTGCGTTGGTTCAGGGCGTCGATGGCGAAACGTCTTACCGTGCCCGTGGCACCGAGTCAGACGACCTTTTTGATGCTCAGCCAAAAAGAGCGGGTCAATCGGCATTGAGTAGCCTGGAACATGATGATGCGCGCCGTTGGCCACCTGTTGATGCTGATGGCTCAGGTCAGGCGCTTAGAGAGCACCGTCAATCTGCTTACATAGAATTTGCCCAATCGCTGGATGAAGCCACCGAGCCCGTGCATTTAGCTGGGGTTACACAAACCCAGTACGAGGCGTTGCAAAGCTACATTGCACGCAAGTACCGGGTTGCATATACCGCTGTGGGGGCGGTGATTGACATTGCATATCGCGAGGCCTTGGCCAAAGATTTAGATCCCTTGTTGGTGCTAGCTGTGATTGCAATCGAGTCTAGTTACAATCCCTTTGCCGAGAGCGGTGTTGGTGCGCAGGGGTTGATGCAAGTCATGACCAAGGTCCATCAGGAAAAGTTTGAACCTTTTGTCGAGGGTACCTTGGCCGTTTTTAGCCCTGATGCCAATATACAAATCGGGACTCAAATACTGGCGGATTGCTTAAAGCGTCGTGGCTCTGTCAATGGGGCACTGGCTTGTTATGTGGGTGCTACAGGGCCTAGTGATGGCGGCTATGGCAAGCGCGTCCTCTCGGAGCGCAGCCGTATTGCCCTGGCCTCTGGAGTGGCGACCAAAGACTAGGGCAGTCTAATCGCGCGGTCAGGCTTAGTCACCTGCATTTAGTAACTGATCCATACGTGCAACGGCTTGTTCCAAGCGGGCTTGATCTGTCGCATATGAAAAACGCAACATGCGCGGTGCAAAGTGGGGACCAAAATCAATACCGGGTACAGCCGCTACGTGTGCAGCATTGAGTAAATGTTGCGAAAACTCATAGCTATCCTTTCCAAACCTGCTCATGTCTGCGTAGATATAAAAAGCGCCATCTGGGTGAACAGGGATGTCAAAGCCAATCGATTCAAGCGCTGGCACCAAGTACTCACAACGGGCTTTAAAAGCCAGGCGTCGCTGTTCATAAATTTCTAAGCATTCTTGCTTAAAGCAGGCCAAGGCAGCGTGTTGCGCCAAGGTAGGGGCGCAGATGGATAGGCTGGCTGCCAGCTTTTCTGCAGTATGACTGAGTTCTTTGGGTAAAATTGCCCAGCCCAAGCGCCATCCGGTCATATGAAAGTATTTGGAAAAACTATTAATGATGACAATATCATCATCAATGCAGAGAGCGCTTTTAGGGGCATTTTTATAATAAAGCCCTAAGTAAATCTCATCCATAATGATAAAACCACCACGAGCACGCACCGCTGCGACCAAGTCGCGCAAATCCTCGGTGGCGATGCTGGCACCTGTGGGGTTATTTGGAGAGGCAATAAGCACGCCGCGTGTGTGGGGGCCCCAGTGGGCTTCGATATCGGCAGCGGTGAGATGAAAGCGATGGGCAGCCTCGGTGGGGATCAGCTTTGGGACCCCACCTGCTGAAACGATAAAGTTTTGATTCGCTGGATACGAGGGGTCAGGCATGAGGACCTCATCACCAGGGTTAATCATTGTCAGGCATACCAAACTAAGGGCTCCCGAGGCACCTGCAGTGATGACAATACGCTCGGGATCCACTGGGGCTTGGAAAAAGTTTGCATAATAGTCACCGAGTGCTTCGCGTAGTGCGGGCGTTCCTGCGGGCGGGGTGTATTGGGTGAGTCCTTGGTCAGCCGCTTGTTTTAGGGCTTCGACCACTGGTTTAGGGGCGGTAAAATCAGGTTCGCCGATGCCCAGACTAATAATGTCATGGCCGGCTTGGCTAAGTGCTTGAGCGGCTTTGAATAATTCGACAGCATGAAAAGGAACAATATTTTCTGTGCGTTGAGCAAGATGAGCAGAGCGTTGCATAAAGAATCCGCTTTGTATTGGCTTAATAGGTAAATCTAAAGTCGTCAAAAAGGCTGTGCTGAAGTATGATTTTGATGTATTTCGCACAGCAAAAACACCATTTTATTATGACATCAAATTCTCGTCGTGCTTTTTTAAAGGGGCGGGTTCCGGCCACCACCAACTGGGCGCGTTTTTATGAGCGCTTGTCCCAAGAGTTTCCCGAGCAGTTGCAGTCCTTTGCGTCTGCTGTTCAGGGCATCGAACACGGGATATTTGCACCCACGCAACCCAGTCAGGTTCATGCTGTCTTTTTATTAGCACAGCATTTCGAGGTGCAATTAGGATTAGTACCTGCGGATTTAAATACGATTAAATTTCATCCTGAGCCTTTGTTGTGGCTCGATCCAGTACATTTAAATCGCTGCGAGCCAATTGATGACGAAGGGCGCTTTTATATCGAACCCGGTGTTCGTATGCAACAGATGGTTGCAGCAGGGTTGACTCAGTTTTCAGCTTTGCCGGCGCAGATGATGTTCATCCGCTGGCTGGCGGATCCGGCTTTTCATCAACATCGTAGCTTGGAAAATACTGGGGTTCAGATGGCTTCCATGGTGTTGGCTGATTGTTCCGTAGCCCGTTTGGGGCCTTTTGGGGCACAATCCAGCATGGCACTCAACAGCCCGCGGCTACAGCGTTTGGTCCCGCAGTTGTTCCAGTTGCTGGATACGCAAATAGGCCAGCGCTGCCAAGCATTGCCTGTGTGGCCTGCCCGTTATCGTTTGGATGCCCTGAGAGACCAGGGCAAGGTGAATCTGGCTTATTTTGTATTAGGTCAGGGGCTTGATTTAGGCTGGGTAGAATGGGTGGTGTTAGACAGTCTATCTTGTGCTCAGCCTGCATTTAAACAGTTGCCTACTTTTGGTGACGAGCAGAAAATCTGGGCCCAAGAGCTGGATGCTGCGGTGCAGCATTGCTTTGACCCTGATGATCGTTTCTTGGCTTTGCTGTAGTGCAGCATGTGCAAAGCCGCAGACTATAGTTAGAATGATGTTTTAATAACCACCAACAAACACAATTTACACACTGTAACTGGGTAACACACACTATGGATGACAATTTGCGTAAAGCCGCGCTGCTCTATCACGAGCAAGGACGCCCGGGCAAGCTTTCGGTAACGCCCACCAAACAGCTTTCTAACCAACGTGATCTCGCTCTGGCGTATTCACCAGGTGTTGCTGCCGCCTGCGAGGAGATCGTCGAGGACCCACAAAATGCATTTCGTTATACCGGTAGGGGCAACCTGGTGGGGGTCATTACTAACGGTACAGCAGTGCTGGGGCTAGGCAACATCGGTGCTCTGGCTTCCAAGCCAGTAATGGAGGGCAAGGCCGTTCTGTTCAAGAACTTTGCCGGGATCGACGTATTTGATATTGAAATTGATGAGACCGATCCGGATCGGTTGGTCGATATTATTGCTGGGCTCGAGCCGACATTCGGTGGCATTAACCTCGAGGATATCAAAGCACCCGAGTGCTTTGAGGTTGAGCGCAAGCTACGTGAACGGATGAACATCCCTGTTTTTCACGATGACCAGCACGGTACGGCTATTTGTGTGGCCGCAGCGTTTTTGAATGGTTTGACTGTGGTTGAAAAGGATCTCAAAGAGGTCAAGGTCGTGGCCTCTGGGGCTGGGGCGGCTGCACTGGCCTGCTTAAATCTATTACTGGATTTAGGATTACCTTTAGAGAATATTTGGGTCACTGATATCGAGGGGGTCTTATACGAGGGGCGTACCGTTTTGATGGACGAAAACAAAGAGGTTTTCGCTCGTGATACTCAGGCCCGCACCTTGAATGAAGTAATTGATGACGCTGACGTTTTTCTGGGGCTGTCGGCGGGTGGTGTTCTGAGTGCTGAAATGGTGGCACGCATGGCTGATCGACCGTTGATATTGGCCTTGGCTAATCCCACCCCCGAGGTGCTTCCCGAGGTTGCCCATGCAGTACGTGATGATGTTGTGATGGCGACGGGGCGCTCGGACTATCCCAACCAAGTCAATAACGTTCTGTGCTTCCCATACATCTTCCGAGGGGCGTTGGATGTCGGCGCTACTTCGATTACGCGGGGTATGGAGATTGCAGCCGTACACGCTATTTGTCAGCTCGCCCGCGAAGAACAGGACGAGGTTGTCGCGATTGCTTATGCCTTGGAAAATATAGAATTTGGGCCCAAATACTTCATTCCCAAGCCCTTTGATTCCCGTTTGATTTCACGTATTGCTCCTGCGGTCGCCAAAGCCGCCATGGAAGAGGGGGTTGCCACGCGGCCCATCGAGGATTTTGATACTTATGTGTATCAGCTCCGCCAGTTTGTCCATCGTTCAGGTGCCTTTATGCGTCCCATTTACGAGCTGGCCAAAGGCTTGGTACATGATGGCGGTAAAGACCGAATCGTCTTTGCAGAAGGCGAGGATGAGCGCGTCCTGCGTGCCGTACAGGTTGTGGTAGATGAAAAGCTGGCCAAGCCTATTTTGGTGGGTCGCCCCAGCGTGCTCGAGCAGCGCATCCAACGCTATGGCTTGCGTTTGCGGTTGGGCATTGATGTCGAGGTGACCAACCCCGAACATGACGAACGCTTTAACCGCTATTGGTCGGCTTACTGGGAGCTCATGTGCCGTCATGGTGTGACCAAGGAAATTGCCCGCGTCGAAATGCGCCGCCGTTCAACGTTGATTGCGGCAATGATGGTCTACCTAGGAGACGCTGACGGCATGATTTGCGGTACGGTTGGTACCTATGGCAATCACTTGCGTTTCATCGACGAGGTATTGGGCAAAGAGCCCGGGGTTCATACCTATGGGGCGATGAATATCTTATTGTTAGGCGAACGCACTGTGGCGCTGGCTGATACCCACGTTAATGACAATCCTACTGCGCTCGAGCTGGCTGAGATCACCGTGGCTTGTGCGCGGCGTATGCGCCAGCTGAATGTCGAGCCCAAGGCAGCTTTGTTGTCACGTTCTAACTTTGGATCGGATAGTTCTAGCTCGGGAGCAAAGATGCGCGAGGCCTTGGCTTTGATTCGCGAGATGGATCCTGATCTGGAAATCGATGGCGAGATGCATGGTGATTGCGCTTTAGACGAGGATTTGCGCCGCCGTATTCTGCCTCATACGACATTGACCGGATCGGCAAACCTATTGATTTGCCCCAGCGTTGATGCCGCCAACATTTCCTATAATTTGCTCAAAACTGAAAGTGGTGGGCACGTAGCTATTGGGCCTTTCTTGCTGGGTGCCAATGCGCCAGCAGCTATTTTGACCTCCAGTTCTTCTGTGCGCAGAATCATTAACATGACTGCGTTAACGGTGGTGGATGCCAACAAAGCCAGTTAGTCATTGAGTGCGGTTTTCAGCGCAATCGCGAGGCCGACGATGCTTGGCATTGCCCTGAAAAATTTGTAAAAAGACAGGGGCCATGTGCCCCTGTTTTGCCGTGAGCTATAGAACATGTCATTAACTGTTTTGCATACTTCTGATTGGCATTTGGGTCGTTTGTTATATGGCCGCAGCCGAGATTCAGAATTTGAATCTTTCCTGCAGTGGTTGTTGGAAACTATTCGTACTCAGCACGTCGATGTGCTGTTGGTGGCGGGGGATGTTTTTGATAGCAGCACTCCCACGCATCAGGCGCAGACTTTATATTATCGATTTTTGTCAGCAGTTAGTTTGACTGCCTGTCAGCATGTGGTCATTATTGGTGGAAATCATGATTCGCCGACTCTACTTAACGCGCCTCAAGAATTACTTAGGGCTTTGCATGTGCACGTGATTGGCCAGGCCCTGTGTCCCGAGGATGAGGTCCTCGTATTGCACGATGCGCATCAGCGCCCGCAATTGATCGTGGCGGCGGTGCCTTATTTACGAGAGCGCGATGTACGCCAGGTGCATAGCGGTGAAAGCCTAGAGGAAAAGGCCGCAGGTTATGTGCGTGGTGTCGAGCAATACTACACAGAGATTGCCGCTCAGGCTCTGGCTTGCCAGCAAAAATTAGCGGCAAAAGTGCCTATTATTGCGATGGGGCATTTGTTTACCGCGGGGGGATATACGCAGTCAGATGATGGGGTGCGTGATGTCATTGTAGGCGGTCTGGGGCATATTCGACCACAATTATTTGATCAGGTGTTTGATTATGTGGCGTTGGGACATTTACACGTCCCTCAGCGTGTTGGGGAACGCGATTGGGTGCGTTATAGCGGCTCGCCTTTGCCAATGGGTTTTGGCGAGGCGCAACAACAAAAATCAGTGTGTTTAATACAAATACAGTTAGAACAGGCGGATATTCAAGAGTCCACAGTTAAAGATGTTGAGACATCTGCGGAAACTACAGATATCCAGTCCAGAATGGAATCAGCTGACAAGATACAGTGGGAATGGCAGCGTCTACAACATCGATTGAGGCTCGAGTTGTTGCCCGTCCCGGTTTTTCAATGCTTGCGGCGTATCGAGGGTGATTGGGCGCAAATTGAGGCGCAGATACTGGCCTATAAAAGCAAATCAGAATCCACTTGGTTAGAAATTATCTATACCGGTGACGAGGTGATTGGTGAGTTGCGTGCACGCGTAAACGAGTTGATCGAGGATTCATCTTTAGAGGTTTTGAGATTACAAAATCAATTGTTGATGCGTGAGATTTTGGCCCCTGTGCAAGCCGAAAAGCCTTTGCCCGAGCTCACCCCATACGAGGTGTTTGAACGCCGTCTGGATGCTTTGCAGGTAGCCGCTGGTCAGCGTGCGGAATTACTGCATACCTATGGTGAGGCTTTACAGCTTTTAGAAGAAGAGCAGCCCACAGAGGAGACTGATTCATGAGAGTGCTCAGTTTGCGTTTTCAAAACTTGAACGCACTAGTGGGCGAATGGTTCATTGACCTAACCCATCCTGCTTACGAGGCTGAAGGGATTTTTGCTATCACGGGGCCTACTGGTGCTGGCAAAACAACCATTTTAGATGCTTTGTGTTTGGCTTTATATGGGCGTACGCCGCGGTTGGGGCCTATCACTCAAAGCAGTAATGAGATTATGTCTCGCCATACGGGTGAGTGTTTCGCTGAGGTGGTTTTTACAACGCAGACAGGGCAGTACCGTTGTTTTTGGGGGCAGCATCGGGCACGTCGGCGTGCCGATGGTTCTTTGCAACCTGCGCGTCATGAGCTTGCCGAGTTGGATGGCGGGGCCATAATAGCCAGTGGCATCCAAGCCGTTCAGCAATATATCCCCGAGCTCACAGGACTGGATTTCGAGCGCTTTACTCGTTCTATGTTGCTGGCTCAGGGTTCTTTTGCGGCTTTTTTACAGGCCGATGCAGATGAGCGTGCGCCTTTGCTAGAGCAAATTACTGGCACAGAAATTTATGCTGATATTTCAAAACTGGTTCATGAAAAACGGCGCAGCGTGCAGACACAGTACGAGGCGATGCTAGCGCAAGGCGAGAAAATAATCCTCTTGGATCCTGAGGCTGAAAAAGCATTGCGTATAGAATACGATCGCTGCGCTGCATTCATCCAACAAGGTAAAGTACAGGCAGAGCAATTGCGGTCAGCATTGCAGTGGCAAGACAACATTCAAAGTTTGCACAAACAATTGCAAGCTTTACGCACCCAAGAACAACAACTGCATGCCCAAATACAAGCGTTTGAACCCGACCAGTTACGTTTGCAGTGGGCCGAAAAGGCGCTTTCTTTTGAAGAGGATTATGTCACTTTACAGGCATTACAAGAGCAGCTCAAAAAAGGGCTGACCGCATTGTCACAGGCTCAGCATGATTTGCCTGCTTTAGAAAAGCGTCATCGAAGTGCTCAACAAGCCTACGAGCAGGCGCACAACAAGTGGCGAGCAGAAGAGCAACACCAAGAAGTTCTACAAGACCTTTGGGAGCAGGTTCAACGCCTGGATGAGCAGTTAGCTGCCCAGCAGCCTGCAGTACAGGTGGCACGCGCAGAGAAAGATAAACGTCAACTCAAGGTACAACAGGCGCAAAACAGTTTAGAAGCACTTAATCGAGATGCAATCAATGTACGCGAGGCACTGGCCGAGGTAAAAGATTATCAACGACGTCATGCGGCTGATGCTGATTTGGGACAGATATTAGGGGGCGTGCAACTAAGGACAAAGCAACTACAAAGCATTGCAAAGCAACTACAAGCATTAGAAAAAAAACGTGCACAAGCCCAAGCCCAGCTAAAACAACAACAAGAGCAATTGGCGGGGCTGAAAAAGAAACAGCATAACCAAAATCAGCAGCAAGAGCGTGCACATCAAATACTGCACGCGACCCGTGAAAAGCTGCGCGCTCGATTACAAGGTGTGACTTTGCGCAGTTTGCGTCAACAGCTGGATGACGCCCGTGAAAAGCATATGTTGCGACGGCTGATGGCTGATTTTGAAACCCACCGCGCCACACTCCAAGCAGGTGAGCCATGCCCTCTGTGTGGTGCGCTCGAACATCCACTAGTCACCGATACATTGCCTACCGTCGATGAATATCAGCAAGAGGTGAATGCCCTGGCACAGTCATTGCAACAAGCTGAGTCCATGCAAGAAGAGATTGAGCAACAAGAAAAGCAACTGCAAAAAACAACCGACGCCATCAGTGATTTAAATAATGACCTACAAGCAATCATTGGGCGGGTTGGCTTGGCCGAACAAGAGGTGGCTTATGCGCAAGAGCAGTTGCGGTCCGAGCAGAGTAAATATGAACAGCTGCATGCAGAGCTGGTAGAACAATTGCAACCATTCGAGATAAAAATATCGGCAAAGACCAATTGGGAGCAGTTGTCCTCTGCCTTGTATGCGCGGTGGATGCAGTGGCAAGCACAGCAGGGGCAGGCTGATGAATTACAGCATAAGCTCAATGCCCATGATGTCCAGCGGGAACAGTTAGCGTTGGCCATTAGTAACAGTCAAGCAGAGCTCGAGGATGCAACGCAAAAATTGCACTCTATCGAGCAACGTGTGCAAGGATTACAAAATCAGCGTACCGAGCTTTTTGGAAATCAAACTGTTGCCCAAGCACGCGCTCAACGCCAAGAGCAGCTACGGGCGTTGCAGCAGCACATAGAACAAGCCCGCCAGCTGCAGCAAGACACACTGCGTGATTGGCAGCTCAAACAAGAAACCATCAAACAACACACCCGGCAGCAGCACCAGCTACAAACTCAGGTAGACGAAAAACAACGGCAGTTCTTGGCGGCTATTCATCAGGTGGGTTTTGTTGACTATGAGGATTATCAAAAACGGCGCTTGCCGACCCAAATGCGCCAACAGTTACAGCAGCAGGCGCGTGCGCTGGATGATGAAAAGATTCGTTTGAACAGTACCCGCCAAGAACGGCAGCAGCAATTGCAACTAGAAGAGGCCAAAGCGCTGACGACGTTGAGTCAAGAGCAGTTGCAAGAATCGCTGACCCAATGCCAGGCTGATTTACAAGAACACAATCAAAAATACAGCGAGTTGGATTACCAATTACGGACTAATGAGCAGGCTAAACAGCAATTGAAAGAGCAGCAACAAGCGGCTTTAAAACAACAAAAAGAACTCGAGCGTTGGTCGGCACTGCATGATTTGATTGGTTCTAGTGATGGAAAAAAGTTCCGCAATTTTGCCCAAGGCTTAAGTTTTGCGCAATTGGTGTATTATGCCAATCAACAGATGCAAAACATGAGCGATCGCTACCTTTTGCAACAAGATCAAACCAACCCACTGCTGCTGAATGTAATTGATAACTATCAGGGTGGAATTGTGCGCTCGACCCAAAACTTGTCCGGGGGTGAGAGCTTTATCGTTAGCCTGGCCTTGGCGTTGGGGCTGTCTCAAATGGCCAGCCACAATGTACGTATCGATTCGTTGTTCCTAGATGAAGGCTTTGGTACGCTAGACGAAGAAGCGCTATCGTTGGCTTTGGATGCCTTGGCCAATTTACGTCACGAGTCCAAGCTGATCGGGGTGATATCCCATGTGAGCACGCTCAAAGAGCGCATTGGCACCCAGATTCAGGTGGTGACTAATCAGCGTGGTCACAGTCGCCTTAAAGGGCCTGGGTGCCAGCAACTGGCTTGAGGGTTGGTGAACTGAAATCTAGATAAATGGAGTACTGCAACAATGAGCCTGACCGCAAAATTCAACAAACATGTCGAAATTGGTGGGCATTTTAAATCCACAGAAAGTCACCGCGAAGAGCTTTTCCAAGAGGCCGAGCAACTGGGCATCACCGTGATGGTGGCCGATTGTGACCGTGCGCGCAGCCGCTCAGCGGTATTGCGCGCCATCGCCAAGGCTGTCGACTACCCACAGTTTTTTGGTAATGATATGGATGCGCTGTATGACTGTTTGTCCGAAACAGTGGTTGATCAGCAAAAAGGGCTGTATTTGTGGCTGGATCGTTTGCATACTGCTGATGATGTGATTGGCGCAGCTACTGAGGATATTGTGCAGGTTTTGGATGATGTGGCCGATTATGCGACCAATAAAGGGCGTAAATTTATTTATACGATTATTCATGGGGGTAAACACGAAGCGCCCGAGCCCGGCGTTGCCCCCGAGCCCTATCTGCGTCGCGATGACTAACCCGTAGCATTTTTTAATCCAAACAATGCAAAAAGCCGCGAATCGCGCCTACCAGGCCTATTGCGGCAGTTTCTGCTCGTAATACTCGCGAGCCGAACAAAAGCGGACGGGCCTCGTGGGACAGTGCTATTTCTATCTCTTCGTCAGACCATCCACCCTCTGGGCCGATCAATAGATACAAATGGCGCCATCCCCCTGCAGGGGGAGCAAGGGCTTGTACAAAATCTGTAGTTGCGATCTGATGGCACAAAATAATGCCATGCCCAGGCACTTTGGCATCGGTGGCGATTTGATCCAGAAAGTGGCGTAGGTTTTGTGGTGCGCTTAGCTGCATTAATTGATTGCGGCCACATTGTGCGCTGGCTGCCTCGATGATCCGTTGCCAATGTGCAACGCGTTTTTCTGCTCGCTCGGGGTTGAGTTTAAGCACACTATGCTGTGCTGCAATAGGGGCAAAACTGTGGACCCCCATCTCTACCGCTTTTTCAATAATCCAATCCATCTTGTCGCCCGTCGCCAGCCCTTGTGCGACGGTCAGACGCAAACCTAATTCGCGATCCTCGTTATGGAATTCCTCGATGACCGCGCGCACTTGTTTGCCCTCATAATGTAGATGAGCCAAATATTCCCCTCCTTGGCCATTAAAGAGGATCACTTGGCTTTGGGCAGGCAAACGCAGCACCCTTTGTATATAATGCGCCTTGTCTTTAGGCAGCGTGATGTCTTGTTCTACAGAGAGTGGAGCATTGATGTAAATACGTGAAAAAGTCATATCTTTTGCCCAGTTTGCGCTCTGACGCAGATAGGAAAGAGCGATTGCCTATCGGTGTTAGAATTTTTGTCTAAAATAGTGAGTCAGTTTTTTAAATTTTTGACGTCTAGGTGACCATCATCAGATGGTATCAACTGTGAGTATCTTATGGCCCAATCTCCTTTTGCTCAATCTGTAATGGCAAACGCAGTGCGCGCGCTCGCAATGGATGCAGTCCAAGCGGCCAAATCCGGTCATCCCGGTGCCCCAATGGGAATGGCTGAAATTGCCCAAGTGCTGTGGACACAGCACTTAAAACACAACCCCCAAGCCCCAGATTGGATTAACCGTGATCGCTTCGTACTGTCCAACGGGCATGCCTCGATGCTGATTTATGCCTTGTTGCATCTAAGTGGATACGATTTGCCTCTCGAGCAACTCAAGCAATTCAGGCAGCTGCATTCTCAAACTCCTGGTCACCCCGAAGTAGGGGACACCCCCGGGGTCGAGACCACGACCGGCCCCTTGGGGCAGGGGTTGGCTAATGCAGTCGGGATGGCGTTGTCCGAGGCATTGTTGGCCCAAGAATTCAACAAGCCTGAGTTTGATGTAATAGACCATTTTACCTATGCATTTATTGGTGATGGTTGTCTGATGGAGGGCATTTCCCACGAGGTGTGCTCCTTGGCTGGGACACTCAAGCTTTCTAAACTCATCGTCCTGTATGACGATAATGGCATTTCCATCGATGGCGAGGTCGAGCCCTGGTTTAGTGACGATACTGCAGAACGTTTCCGTAGTTATGGCTGGCAGGTCATTACCGATGTAGATGGTCATGACCCCGAGGCCATTGATGCAGCGATCCGCTTGGCCAAGGCCCAAGGGAAAAAAAATGCTTCAGGCCCTACATTGATCTGTTGTCGAACAGTGATTGGCCAAGGTGCACCCAACTTGGCAGGTACCGCGCAATCTCATGGTGCTCCTTTGGGTTCTGACGAAATTGCTGCCACTCGTGATGCTATTAATTGGCCTTACGAGCCTTTCGAGATTCCGTCCGAGGTGTATGCGTATTGGGATGCTTCCGAGCGGGGGCAGGGCCTGCAAACACAGTGGGAAAAGCTTTTCAAAGAATACGCCCAGGCGCATCCTGAGTGCGCTGCTGAATTGCGTCGGCGTATGCAAGGAGACCTGCCAGCAGGTTTTGCTGCCCAGTCATCGGCTTTAATTGAAAAGGTGGCCCAAGACGCCCAAGATGTCGCCAGCCGCAAGGCCTCTCAAATTGCGATTACCGAGTTAGTGAAATTCATCCCCGAGATGCTAGGTGGTTCTGCCGATTTAACGGGCTCTAACCTGACCAACTGGCCCGATGCAATCCCCGTTCGTACCGGCGCGCAGGGGGTACGGTTTGGACGCCATATTAATTATGGGGTACGTGAGTTCGGTATGGCTGCCATTATGAATGGGGTAGCTTTGCATGGAGGTTATATTCCATTTGGTGGGACTTTTCTGACATTTTCGGATTATTCGCGTAACGCTATTCGTATGGCTGCGCTCATGCGCCAACGTGTGGTGCATGTGTTCACCCATGATTCTATTGGGTTGGGCGAGGATGGCCCCACGCACCAAGCCGTAGAGCATGCTACCAGCTTGCGCCTTATTCCCAATTTGGATGTTTGGCGTCCTTGTGACAGCACCGAAACTGCAGTTGCTTGGGTGCAGGCATTAGCGCGTCCGCAAAGCGTCGGGATGGATGTCCAAGAGGGTGGGCCCAGCGCGCTATTGTTGTCACGTCAAAATCTACCCTTTGTGGAACGCGACCAAAAGACTATCGACGCTATTGCGCGGGGTGGGTACATTTTACGCGAGGCAGTTGAAAAACCACAGGCAGTGGTCATTGCCACCGGTTCCGAGGTTACAGTGGCACTGCAGGCTCAGGAACAGCTGCAGGCCAAAGGGGTAATGGTACGGGTTGTCTCTATGCCATGTACCGAACGTTTTGATGTACAGCCTCATGCCTGGCGCTCAGAGGTGTTACCCGATAATCTGCCCAAAGTCGCCGTAGAAGCAGGTTCAACTCTGGGTTGGTATAAATATGTCGGCACAAATGGGGCTGTTGTTGGTTTGGATACTTATGGTAAATCTGCCCCTGCCAATGAGTTATTTGAATATTTCGGTATTGATGCAGCACAGGTCGTTGCTGCGGTAGAAAAAATTCTTTAGGAGTACTCTCTATGACCATTCGTGTTGCGATTAATGGCTATGGCCGCATTGGGCGCATGACGCTGCGTGCTTTTTATGAACAAAACAAACCTCACAATATCCAGATCGTTGCAGTTAATGCACCCGGTCAGGATGAAATTGCCCGCCACTTGACCCAGTTTGATACGGTGCATGGTCGTTTTAATGCTGAGGTATCTTTGACCGATGACAAGCAACATTTGGTGGTTAATGGTGACCCAATCCGCTTGCTGTCCGAACGTGATCCGGCCAAGCTGCCCTGGGACGAGCTCGATGTCGATATCGTGCTTGAGTGTACCGGTCGTTTTAATAGCAAAGAGAGTGCCAGTGCTCATTTGCAGGCGGGTGCCAAAAAGGTGTTGCTGTCTGCGCCCGGGGGTGGCGATGTGGATGCTACTGTGGTCTATGGGGTCAACCATCATGTGCTCAAGGCTAGCGATACTGTAGTTTCCAACGCCTCTTGCACAACGAATTGTTTGGCACCCTTGGTATTGCCTCTCCAAGAAAACATCGGAATAGCTAATGGTTTAATGACCACTATTCATGCTTATACCAATGATCAAAAGCTCATTGATGTGGCACACAAAGACTTTCGTCGTGCGCGTGCAGCAGCTCAAAATATGATCCCCACTAAAACGGGTGCTGCTGCAGCGGTAGGCTTGGTCTTGCCCGAGCTCAAAGGCAAACTCGACGGCTTTGCTGTCCGTGTTCCTACGATTAATGTTTCTATGGTTGATTTGTCTTTTGTTGCCGAGCGTGACACCAACGTTGACGAGGTCAATCAGGTCCTGCGCGATGCTGCCGAGGGCAAGCTCAAGGGGATTCTCGAGTATTGTGATGAGCCTTTAGTATCAACAGACCATAATCACACCACGGCATCTAGCATTGTGGATGCATTGCTGACCCGTGCTTCGGGACGTTTGGTCAAGGTTTCTGCATGGTATGACAACGAGTGGGCATTCTCGGTACGTATGTTGGATACCGCAGCGGCCATGATGGCAGCCAACTAAGGTACCTATAATTTCTATCGGTAGAGGGTAGGAAGGACGATGAAGCTTTCTGTGCTCAAAATGCAAGACCTGGCTCAGGCGGGTCAGCTGAATGGCAAGCGGGTATTCATCCGCTCAGATATGAACGTGCCTATGAGCGGTGGCGAGATTGCAGACGATACGCGTATCAGAGCATCGTTGCCGGCTATTCGTATGGCACTGGACGCTGGTGCAGCTGTGATGGTGACGACTCACTTGGGACGTCCCAAAGAAGGTGAGGTGCACCCTGAGGACTCTTTGGCGCCTATTGCTGAAAGACTGACCAAGATGCTGGCTTTGCCTGTGCCATTGAGGCGTGATTGGGTCAAGGGCGTCGACGTAGCACCGGGGCAGGTTGTATTGCTGGAAAACTGTCGCACTAACGTGGGCGAAGCCGCCAACGACGAGTCCTTGTCACGGCAAATGGCAGCATTATGCGATGTTTATGTCAATGATGCTTTTGGTACTGTGCATCGTGCCCAAGCCTCTACCGAAGGGATTGCACGTTATGCGCCGGTCGCTTGTGCGGGGCCTTTATTGGCTGCTGAGCTCGAGGCTTTGGGCCGTAGCCTGAAAGAGCCTGCGCGTCCATTGGTAGCGATCGTGGGCGGCGCCAAGGTTTCTACTAAACTCTCTATCTTGAGAGCTTTGGCAGAACAAGTCGACCAGCTGATTGTGGGGGGGGGCATTGCGAACACGTTCATGCTGGCCGAAGGGCTGCCGATTGGTCAATCATTGGCCGAGGCCGAGCAGGTGGATGAGGCACGCTATGTCATTAAACGCATGAAAGAACGCGGGGCACAGGTGCCCATTCCAGTAGATTTGGTTTGTGCGCAACAGTTTTCTACAGATGCGACCGCGGTAACCAAGGATGCAGCCGACATCGAGGATGACGACCTAATTTTGGATGTTGGGCCCAAAACAGCCGCTCAATTAGCCGGTTTATTGGCCCATGCGGGCACCATAGTTTGGAATGGCCCCGTAGGGGTGTTTGAGTTCCCCGCATTTGCAAGCGGGACACGCACCTTGGCCAATGCCATTGCTGATTCTCCAGCCTATTCCATTGCTGGTGGCGGAGACACCCTGGCGGCGATTGCCAAGTTTGGGGTGAGCAATAAAATCAGCTATATCTCAACCGGCGGTGGCGCATTTTTGGAATTCCTCGAGGGTAAAAAACTACCTGCCGTGGCTGTACTCGAAGAGCGCGCTCAATAGTCCATCCGGGCGCTCACTCGGTGCAGCAGTGCCGGGTAGTAGGCGCCAAGCGCGATGGCGCGGACCACCACATAGCCAATAAAAGCTATCCATAACCCTTGGTTGTCCCAGTGGGGAGTTAACAGCATAGACAGCACTACAAAGGACAGTAGGGCCAGGATAGTGGCATTGCGCATTGGCTGTGTCTGGGTCACACCGATAAAGATGCCATCCAGTTGAAAGGCTGCAAACGAGGTAAAAATATAAATCGCCGCCAAGGTGTTAAATGCGCGGGCAATAGCTTGAACCTGACGGTCCTGAGTAAGCCAGGCGATAAACTCATGGCCAAAGAAATAAAATAATAGTGCCAAGAGCAATGCCGTGCACGCTGCCAGTACTGTACTGTCTTTAACGGCCTGCTTAAAATGACGTGGATTGCGAGCACCGTAAGCTTGGCCTACCAAGGCCTCGGCGACATTGGCATACCCATCCAGGAAAAAGGCCGACAAGCTGATAAATTGCAGCAAAATATGATTCGCGGCCAATGTCCCATCGCCAAATTTGGCCCCTTCGTTAGCAAACCATGCGAAACCTGCGATCAGGGCTAAGGTACGCACCATAATATTTGCATTAACTGAAAATAATGCTTTTAACCGTTGGGCATCTAGAATATTATTCAGCAGGGCATTAAATCGTTGCAAGGGCTGATGCAAGCCCATCCGAGGCAAAAGAATGATCAGCGCTACGCCCCAAGCTAACCACTCAGCGACTAAAGTGCCCAGTGCAATCCCTTGAACACCCAAATGCAGGCCTAAAACAAAAAAGATATTAAAGATGATATTGAGGCCATTGAGTACCAGCTGGGTAATCAACAATTGTTTGGACCAACCCATACCGATAAAAATACCCAGCAATGCAAAAATCATTAACGTGGCCGGTGCTCCCCAAATACGCACATAGAAATAAGCTCGTACCTCATCGAGTACAGCATCACTGGCACTGATCCAGCTGGTCGCCATACGTTCGATGGGCCACTGTAATATGATTAAGACCAAGCCAATCAGACAGCCTAATAAAAGGGTTCTGAATACCAGGGCGTGCAGTTCGTCTTGTTGCTGTGCTCCCTTGGCCTGGGCCACAAAACCTGTCGTTCCCATGCGCAGAAAGCCAAACCCCCAGTAAACAAAATTGAAAATGAGTGCAGCCAGCGCAATGGCGCCCAAGTGGACTGCTGTTCCAGTTTGACCGATCACAGCAGTATCGACCAGGCCAAGAATAGGCACCGAGGCATTGGCCAAAATGATGGGCCAAGCCATTTTCAAGATGTCTTTATACTGTTTTTTTAGCATTCCAAGAGGTGTTATTGGCAGATGGGCGAGATAGGGCTGTAGAGTTGGGCGCAAAGCATTATACTAGTTAGCCGTTAATTTAATTACGTTGTGGGGCAATTTTGTACATTTTGTGTTTGGTGGCCTTTAGGCAACACAGTGTAGAATATAAGAGAGCACATCAATGTGCGCCGCAATACGTAAAGACAGACAACACACATAAATTTGTATTAACACCAGGATAACTTCATGACTTCCAAGCGTTTAGTTCGTCAACATCCCGATCAATTATTGGTTGGTTTGGTGTCCATTTCTGATCGCGCAACCCAAGGGCAATACCAAGACGAGGGGATTCCCGCACTCGAACAATGGCTTAATGAGGCTTTGATTCAGTCGCCCCAGTATGCAACACGTTTAATAGCGGACGAGACCTCGCAAATTAGTGCTGCATTGATTGAGTTGGTCGATGAGGTAGGTTGTGATTTAGTGCTTACAACTGGTGGTACTGGTCCCGCACGGCGTGATGTTACGCCCGAGGCGACATTGGCGGTTGCGACCAAGGAAATGCCCGGTTTCGGCGAACAAATGCGCCAAATCAGTCTGCACTTTGTGCCGACGGCTATTCTGTCACGGCAGGTGGCTGTTATCCGCGAAACAGATGAACACGCTGCTTTACTGATTAATTTGCCGGGGCAGCCCAAAGCCATTGCGGAAACGCTGGGTGGGGTCAAAGACAAAGAGGGTAATACCGTTGTACCCGGTGTATTTGCGGCGGTTCCCTATTGTATTGACCTCATTGGTGGGCCTTATGCAGAAACTCGCGACTCGGTCATTACCGCGTTTAGACCTAAATCGGCACGACGCCAATAAGTACGGCACAGTTTTGATTTTCTGGATTAAAGTTTTTATTTTTAGGAGAGTCTAATGGCATTGGTTTCCATGCGACAATTGTTAGACCATGCGGCAGAGCATGGTTATGGCATTCCCGCCTTTAACGTCAATAATCTCGAGCAGGTGCAGGCAATCATGGAGGCCGCTGACGAGACAAACAGCCCAGTCATCATGCAGGCATCTGCAGGCGCACGTAGCTATGCAGGCGAGGATTTTCTCAAAGGGCTGATTGAATCCGCAGTCAAGGCTTATCCCCATATTCCTGTCGTCATGCATCAGGACCATGGTCAATCTCCTGCTGTTTGCCAAAGTGCGATAGATTTGGGTTTTACCAGCGTTATGATGGATGGTTCTCTGCGCGAAGATGGCCGCACAGTGGCAGACTTTGATTACAACGTGGATGTCACGCGTACTGTCGTCGAGCTGGCACATCCGCTGGGCATTACAGTAGAGGGCGAATTAGGTTGTCTGGGCTCCCTTGAGACCATGCAAGGGGACAAAGAGGATGGACACGGCTTCGAGGGCAAGCTCACGCGTGAGCAGCTTTTGACCAGTCCTGACGAGGCTGCCGAGTTTGTCCGTCTGACTGGGTTGGATGCTTTGGCGATTGCCATTGGTACCAGTCATGGCGCTTATAAGTTTACACGCGAGCCCACTGGCGATATTTTAGCTATTGACCGCGTGAAGGAAATTCACGCTCGCATCCCCAATACACATCTGGTCATGCACGGTAGTTCTAGTGTTCCCCAAGAACTACTGGACGAAATTCGTGAGTTTGGCGGCGAAATGAAAGAAACCTACGGCGTACCCGTCAAAGAAATCCAAGAGGCCATCAAATATGGTGTCCGCAAGGTCAACATTGACACAGACATTCGTCTGGCCATGACCGCGGCAATCCGTCGTTTCATGCACGAAAACCCATCCGCCTTTGATCCTCGTGACTACCTCAAGGCAGCTCGTGAGGCCGCCAAGGCGATTTGTAAGGCCCGTTACGAGCAATTGGGTGCTGCTGGCAATGCGTCCAAGATTAAGCCCATCTCTCTGACCCAGATGGCACAGCAGTACAGCTCGGGCGCTTTGGCACAACAAGTCCAATAGGTGCCAATCTCATGAATACGATGCGCCATCGTTAAGCGCATAGGGACTGAGTGGGTTTTGGCGATAGCGCCAAGGCCCACTTCTATTTTTTGCAGGCTTAATAAAGGAATAAGTGCCGTGCAACAAGGTCTTTACGAGAGCACATTGCAGTCGCTGCCATTGGTGCATCGCGGCAAGGTGCGTGATATGTATGCAGTTGATGAGCAGCGACTGCTCATTGTGACAACCGATCGAATTTCTGCCTTTGACGTGGTTTTGGGCGAACCTATTCCTGGTAAAGGGCAGGTGCTGACCCAACTGACTGAGTTCTGGCTGCAACAGCTACAGGATTTAATTCCTAATCACGCGACCGGCATCGACCCTGTCACAGTGGTGCGTCCCGACGAACAACAACAGGTCGTTGGCCGCGGGATGGTGGTCAAACGCTTAAAGCCCATCTTGTTCGAGGCTGTGGTGCGTGGCTATTTGGTGGGTTCTGGTTGGGCCGATTATCAACGCACTGGCAATGTATGTGGTATTGAGTTACCCGCAGGCTTGGCGCTGGCAGAGGCATTGCCCCAACCTATTTTTACTCCGGCCGCCAAAGCGGACGTAGGCGATCATGATGAAAATATTTCTTTTGATCGTATGGTTGAGGCCTTGGGCGAGGCACGGGCGGTAGAAATTCGTGATATCAGTCTGCGCTTATATCAAGCAGCAGCGCGTTATGCACGCAGTAAAGGCTTAATCATTGCTGACACCAAATTTGAATTTGGTGTTGATGAGCATGGGCGGTTGCATTTGATGGACGAGGTGTTGACGCCTGATTCCTCGCGTTTTTGGCTGGCTGATACCTATGCTGTTGGCGCAAATCCTCCTTCATTTGATAAACAGTACCTGCGTGACTGGCTCCAGGCCCAACCTTGGGATAAAACGGCACCTGCCCCACGGGTACCTGCCGAAGTTATCGAGGAAACAGCGTCTAAATATCAAGAGGCTCTGCACCGCCTCACTCAGGAGTAACCAATGAGCAATCAACCTGCAACGCAGCGTGTAGATGATTTAGCACAGGCCCAGGTGGCATTAGTGATGGGTTCTAATAGCGACTGGCCAGTGATGCGGCAGGCCGCTGATGTTTTCGAGCATTTTGGTATCCCTTATCTCGCCCAGGTCGTTTCAGCACACCGTATGCCTGCACATATGGTTGAGTTTGGACGGGCCGCCAGTGAACATAGCTTGGCGGGTATTGTTGCGGGTGCCGGCGGTGCTGCACATTTGCCAGGCATGCTGGCAGCTTTAACCGAGGTTCCTGTGTTTGGTGTTCCTATCCCAACCCGATATATGAAGGGCGAAGACTCTCTTTGGTCTATCGTGCAAATGCCCAAAGGCGTGCCAGTGGCTACCTTTGCTATTGGCGAGGCAGGGGCTGTCAATGCTGCATTGCATTTAGTGGCTAATTTGGCTGTCCATGACGCCGCGCTCAAACAAGAGTGGTTGGCCTACAGACAAACGCAAACAGAAAAAGCTGCAGCGATGCGTTTGGACACGCATACTTCAAATAATTAGTTTGTGGCAATAACAAACAATCCAAATTATTCACAGGAAGATTTCATGAAGCAATCAACAACTGCTTTTAATGCCTTGTATCCCCCCGCTTGGTTAGGTGTCGTTGGGGGCGGGCAGTTGGGTCGGATGTTTTGCCAAGCAGCACAGCGCATGGGCTATCGGGTCGCTGTATTAGATCCTGACCCTCAGAGCCCGACTGGTCAGGTTGCCCACCAGCATTTTTGTGCGGCGTACGATGATGAGCAAGCACTGCAAGAGATGGGGCAGCTGTGTGCGGCGGTCACTACCGAGTTTGAAAATGTCCCGGCACGCACATTGCAGTTGCTGGCTGAGCATACCCGCGTGGCGCCCAGTGCAGCGGCCGTACAATTAACCCAAGACAGAGTAGTTGAGAAGCAGTTTCTACAACAGGCGGGGGCCGAGGTCGCGCCTTTTCTGGCTGTGACGGCAGCCAGTGATTTAGAGCAGGCTGATGCAGCACTTTTCCCAGGGATTTTAAAAACTGCTCGTTTTGGCTATGACGGTAAAGGCCAGGTGCGCGTCGCAAATGCACAAGAGGCGCAGCAGGCATTTGCTGATTTACAGCAGGTACCCTGTGTGCTTGAAGCACAGCTGGATTTAACAGATGAGATTTCGGTAGTGTTGGTACGAGGGGCCGATGGATTGGTGCGTTACTTTGATCCTGCACACAATGAACACCGTGACGGTATTTTAGCAGTCTCTCGTATCCGTGAGCAGGTTCATCCCTTGTACGCTCAAGCACAAAAAATGGCCCAACAAATCGCCGCTGCAGCTGATTATGTCGGGGTGCTGTGCGTAGAGTTTTTCGTGTTGGCCGACGGGCGTTTGGTAGCGAATGAAATTGCCCCACGCCCTCATAACAGTGGCCACCACACCATTGAGGCCTGCCTGAGTTCCCAGTTTGAGCAGCAAGTGCGCGCATTGGCGGGGCTGCCTTTAGGGGCAACCGCCCTGCAACAACCTGCAGTCATGGTGAATATCCTTGGTGATAGTTGGTTCCTGGACCCAGAAACCACTGCGCCACAAACACCTGATTGGTCTGCGGTGCTAGCTGTAGAAGGGGTGTTTTTACATTTATATGGCAAGGCTGAGCCTCGCCAGGGGCGTAAAATGGGCCATCTCACTGTATTGGGGCACAGTATCGAGCAGGCTCAGCAGCGCGCTGCCCAGGCGGCAGTGGTGCTTGGCATCGAGCTATGACTGCAGGGGAATCAAATAATGGCAGTGGTACGTGGAAATGATGTTCAAGAGGCGGCACGTTGGCTGATTGAGGGTCGTTTGGTCGCCTTTCCTACCGAGACGGTGTATGGCTTGGGGGCCAATGCGCGTGATGAGCAAGCCATTGCGGCAGTGTATCGAGCCAAAGGTCGACCGGGTAACCACCCTGTGATTGTGCATGTGGCGGATGCTGCTGCCGTAACGGCTTGGGCCAAGACCATAAATGAACTTGCGCAGCTGTTGATGAAGCATTTTTGGCCTGGACCCCTGACGCTGATTTTGCCGCGTCGCGAGGGGGTCTCTTTGCATATCACTGGTGGGCAGGACACGGTCGCTGTGCGCTGCCCCGAGCACCCTGTGGCCTTACGATTATTGCAAGCCTTTGAACAGCTGCATGGGCCAGGAGCGGGCGTGATTGCACCCTCGGCCAATCGGTTTGGGCAGGTATCCCCAACCCATGCCGACCATGTTTACGATGAATTCTCTGATTTAACGGATGAGCCCATTTATTTGCTTGAGGGGGGTGAGGCTCGGGTGGGCATTGAGTCAACGATTGTCGATCTGAGTAATCCAGATGCACCTCCGCGTATCCTGAGACCCGGCCATATACAAGCCAGCGATATACAAGGTGTGCTCGGGAGTACAGTGCTCGCAGCTGAGCCCAAAGCGCCGGCGACCTCTGATACCACTCATTCTGATGTGCCACGTGTTTCAGGTAGCTTGAAAGCTCATTATGCGCCCCGCACGCCGCTTTATTTATTTCAGCGCCCGGAATTAAGCATGCAGATAAAGAATAATCAAAAAAAACGTGTGGCTATTATCAGCTGTGGGGATTTGGATGATACAACGCTAAAAGAGCCTTTATTACAAAATAAGTGTACTGTGACCAGCCAGGACGAACAGCAGCAGTTTTACTATGAGGTGTTGCCAGCAGAGCCTGCTCAGTATGCCAGTACACTTTATGCCACTTTACGGCGCCTGGATCGTTGTGGTTTTGATGCGCTGTGGTTCGAGCGCCCGCCCCAAAGTAATGCTTGGGCGGGGGTTAATGATCGCCTGGGTCGAGCGGCTGCAGCGTTTTCCGCCAGTGACTAAACCCTTGTTCATTAAATAGTTGCCGTAAAAAATCCACCAGTAATCGTACCGATTGGGGGGTCCGTGCGGCATAAGGGCGAACAGCATAGATAGCCGTGCCAAAATGCCCCAATACCTGCCAATTGGGCAATACGGGGACGAGGCTGCCCTCTTTGAGCCCCGAGTGAGCGCTAAAGTCAGGAACCAGTGCAATGCCCAAGTCTGCCTTGGTCATTTCAGCCAACATTTGGCTATTGTTGATAGCAAAGCGCGGCTGGATGGGAATGCTGATGGGTTCTTGTTCATGGTCGTTCAGAGGCACAAAGGACCATCGACTACTGGCGTTTTTTTGACGTGGATAGTGCAGCAAATCGTGCTGATGCAGATCCGAGGGGTGCCGGATGGGTGCTTGTTGTTGTAAGTAGGAAGGGCTGGCCACCAGCAACGGATAGGTCTCGGTCAGCTGCCAAGCTACCAGTGTGTCTGAAACCTCTTTAGTGTGTCGAACTGCCAAATCAAAGCCTTCAGAGCTGAGTGAATGAATACGATCCTCGGCTTCAAGTTCGATATGGATTTCGGGGTACCGGCGTAAAAAATCAGGCAATGCCGGGATAAGGTATTGCTGTGTGAGCGCGACGGGTGCAGTGACACGTAATAGCCCTCTGGGGTGATGGGCATGGCTTTCAATGTTTTTAAGCTCACTGCTGATGTGTTGGTAAGCCCCCTGAGTTTGCTTGACCAATTGCTTCCCCGCATCAGTGAGCTGAATAGAGCGTGTCGTGCGATGCACCAGCTTGACCCCCAAGGTTTTTTCTAACTCTGTGATGCGCAAGCTAACAGTTGCTTTGCTGATATTTAATCGTTTGGCTGCAGCCGTAAAGCTGCCCTGTTGAGACAAGACAATCAGGCTGTGCAGATGAGTCCAGAGACGTTCGGTTTTATTGCGTTCCATAGGATCATTGTTTAAGAAATTGCACAAACAGTCTAGGATTTTAGGCTATGCAGGGGCTTTTTGCTTGATTAAACTAAACGGTAACCTAGCAAAGAGGATTGTTTCCGACTCATCAGCATGAGCCGAGCAATCTTTATCTGAATATGTGATCTGGAGACAGAAAATGCAAGCATACACCAACTCTGAAACAATAGGCCATTTCATTAATGGCAGCGAGTGCCTGGGCGCAAATCAGCGCCAACAAGCCGTATATAACCCAGCTACCGGAGAGCAAAGTCGCTCGGTGGTGCTGGCAGAGCCCGAAGATGTCGTACGGGCCATAGAAGCCGCTCAACAAGCTTTTCCTGCGTGGGCTGATACGCCGCCCATTCGTCGGGCGCGTATTATGTTTCGTTTTTTAGAGCTTTTATATCAGCATCAGGACGAATTGGCAGCCATCATTACAGCAGAACACGGCAAGGTTTTTAGCGATGCCCAGGGCGAGGTGATGCGTGGTATCGAAATTGTAGAGTTTGCTTGTGGCGCGCCTCAGTTGCTCAAAAGTGGCTTTAGCGACCAGGTCGCAACCAATTTAGACAATTGGGTTATTCGCCAGCCGTTGGGTGTGGTGGCAGGCATCACGCCATTTAACTTTCCTTGTATGGTGCCCTGCTGGATGTTTCCTTTGGCTTTGGTGGCAGGCAATACTTTCATATTAAAACCCAGTGAGCGCGATCCCAGTGCCGCTTTGTTTATGGCACGTTTGCTCGAAAAAGCGGGCTTGCCCAAAGGGGTATTCAATGTAGTACAAGGGGATAAGGCTGCTGTAGATGTATTGCTGGAACACCCAGATGTCAAAGCACTTAGCTTTGTCGGTTCTACCCCAATTGCACAGCATATTTATGCCACGGGCGCCCAGCACGGCAAACGTGTACAGGCGCTGGGGGGTGCTAAAAACCATATGGTTGTGATGCCCGATGCTGACATTGACCAGGTAGTGGATGGCTTGATCGGTGCTGCCTATGGGTCGGCTGGTGAGCGCTGTATGGCAATTTCAGTAGCGGTATTAGTCGGTGATCGTGCCGATGAGGTCGTCGAACGCTTGGCCGAGCGGGCGCGCGAAGTGACGGTTGGCGATGGGATGAATGCCAGCTCTGAGATGGGTCCTGTTATTACAGCTCAGGCTCAGGAGCGTATCGAATCATATATACAGTCAGGTGTGGACGAGGGGGCCAGTTTGGTGGTTGATGGTCGTGGGTGCACCGTATCCGGTTACGAGCAGGGCTTTTTTGTCGGGCCCACTCTGTTTGATAACGTGCGTCCAGATATGAAGATCTACCAAGAAGAAATCTTTGGTCCGGTGCTGGCATGTGTGCGGGTCGATAATTTTGCCGATGCGGTGGCTTTGGTAAATAGTCACGCCTTTGCGAATGGGGTTGCTTGCTATACGCGTGACGGCAATATCGCACGTGAATTTGGACGCCGCATCGAAGTAGGGATGGTAGGTATTAATGTACCCATTCCTGTGCCTTTGGCTTGGCATGGCTTTGGAGGTTGGAAATCCAGTCTCTTTGGTGACCTGAATGCCTATGGCGAGCACGGTATTCTCTTTTATACGCGCCAAAAATCCATCATGCAACGCTGGCCCGAGAGTATCGGTAAAGGGGCGGAATTCGGCATGCCCAGTTCAGAGGATGACAACAATAAATAACAAGCAATAAAAAAGATAGTATGATTTGTGCCCGTTGCCGAGTTTTTTTATTTGGCTTATAACATATGGAAATCATAATAAATGAAAATACACGTCTTAAAAACGACGTTATTTCCCACCGCCAGCCAATAATAACGGGTACAAACACCCCCGCTTTGCGGGGGATTTGTCTTGATACGGACAGGTGGATCTGACAACTTAGTGAATACTGGAAACGATGGATAATCTACACACACTTGATCTGCCTACCATCGCGCAGCAGTTGCGTACGGGTGCTTTATCCGCACAGCAGCTGATGGAAACATGCAATGCCAATTACGAGCGCAGCGAGGCTGCGCTCAATGCGTATAAAACCTGGGATGGCGCACGCGCTATCCAGGTGGCCAAAACTGTCGATACGCTTTTGAAAAGTAATTATGACCTGGGTCCATTGATGGGTATCCCCACATCGGTCAAAGACCTATTTGGGGTGCCTGGTTTGCCTACTTTTGCGGGCTCTTCGGCTGCTTTGCCTCAGGCATGGTCTCAAGCAGGGCGTTTAGTACAGGCCTTTATTGACCAACTCAGTCCCATCACTGGTAAATCCCACACGGTGGAATTTGCTTTTGGGGGCATTGGCATGAATGGTCATTGGGGCACGCCTAGAAACCCTTGGGATAGCAAAGTGCATCGCATTCCTGGTGGCTCCAGTTCGGGTGCGGGTGTATCACTTTGTCAGGGTTCGGCTTTGTTGGCTTTGGGGACGGACACCGCGGGTTCGGTACGCATTCCAGCTTCTTTGACCGGGACAACTGCCCTGAAAACTACCGAGGGCCGCTGGCCCAAAGAGCATACTGTGCCGTTGTCCACCACCTTGGATACACCGGGTTTGCTTGCACGTACGATCACCGACCTTATTTTTGGTTTTGAGGCTATTGAAACACAGCTGCAAAATCGCCCAGTTCGAGTACCTGTGATGCATGGGCTCCAGGGGGTGCGTTTGGGGATCCCCGAGAACTTTTTCTGGGATGGCGTCGATGATAGCATTGCTGCCCAGGTTGAGTTGGCCATGCAGGCTCTCGAGCAGGCGGGTGCGATTTTGGTGCCGATCACGATCCCGAATTGCGATGAGGTTTACGAGGCTTTCCAGGCGGGTGGTTTGGGTGCTCCCGAATTATCTGATTTCCTGTTGCGCAACATGCCTGACAAGATCCAGCACCTGGATCCGCTGGTTAAAATCCGTGTCGAAGGTGCCGAGGATTTGTCAGCCACTGAATATCTGCGTCGCGTCGCTTTGTTCCGTGATGCAGGTCAAAAGATCAATGCGGTGTTCGAACAGGTGGATGCCTGGTTAAATCCAACGTTATTGACCAGCGCTGCTGCAGTCGATGATCTAAACGACACCGAGCAGTACCGCCAGGCTAATATGCAGGTACTACGCAACCCCAGCATTGCCAATCTCATGCATTTATGTGCGGTGAGCCTGCCAGTCGGCAAAGACTCGCTAGGGATTCCCGTAGGATTGCAAATTACAGCTGGTGCTAATCAAGAAGAAAAACTCTTGGCTTTGAGTCTACAGTGCGAACAGGTATTGGGCACTGCAGTACAATGCCTCGGGCCATGCCCACAGTGGTAAAAGTTTGGTAAAAACACAATAAACTTTGATGCACTTCAGGTGCAAAGCTTTTTTATCAGGAGATACGAGATGGTTACAAAAAGATTAACAACCTTTGCTTTGGCTGGGCTCAGTACTTTAGCAATGGCAATGTCATCGGCCTATGCCGCTGACCCCGAGTATGAATTTACTTTTGCCCACGTATTGATCGAGAGTACGCCCAATGCACAGGCAGCTGAAAAGTTCAAAGAAGAGGTTGAGAAAAACTCGGATGGAAAAATTAAAATTAATATCCGTCCCGCAGCCCAATTGGGGGGTGATGTCGAGATCATCGAGCAGACCCAAATGAATTTGGTTCAAATTGCGATTCCACCCACCGGTAACTTGGCTAACTTTGACCCCAAGATGTATCTATTTGATTTGCCTTTCTTGATTACCGACAACGACAGTATGAAGCGCGTGCTTGATGGGGATGTCGGCGAAGAGCTTCTCGAGGGTCTTGATGAGTATGGTCTCAAGGGCATTAACTACTGGGGTGCTGGTTTCCGTAATATGACGAACAATGTGCGTCCGATTACTGAGCCCGATGACCTGAAAAACATCAAGATGCGTACCTTGCAGGCGCCCACCATTTTGGCGACCTATCGTGCTTATGGTGCTAACCCAACGGCCATGGCTTTTACCGAGGTTTATAACGGTTTGCAGCAGGGCGTGGTCGAAGGACAAGAAAACCCCTTGGCAAATATTTCCACCATGAAGTTCCAAGAGGTGCAAAAATATATGACCCAGACTCATCACACCTATCACACCTATGCAGCAGTGATGAACAAGGAGGCCTGGGATTCTTTGACACCTGAGCTACAAGATATCGTCCAAAATGCTTTTGATGTGGCGCGTGATTACGCACGTGAGCTCACCATCGAAGACGAAGAGCAGATTATGGAAGAGATCAGTGACCAAATCGAAATCATTCAGCTCACCGACGAAGGCCGCGAGAAGTTCATCGAAAGCTCTCAGCCTATTTACGAAGAGTTCGAAAAGGTAGTGACCCCCGAACTCATCGAGCGTGCTAGCGCTGCTGCCAAGGGTGAGTAAGTTCAGGAGCTTTATCCATGATTAAAGCAATCAACAGGGTTGTTGATTGGCTAGAAAATGTGGCGATGACCATTGCGATGCTCATCGCCACAGTTGTAGCCATCATCCAAGTCGTTGCTCGTTACGTCTTTCACAATTCCTTGTCTTGGTCCGAGGAAACCATTCTCTACACGCTCATCATTATGAGTTTTGTTGCAGCCAGCATGGGCGTACGCTATACGGCGCATATTTCTGTAGAAGTACTTAGCGCTTTCTCGGGTCCACGCATCACACGCATTTTGCAGTTAATCTCGTACCTTTTAGGGGTAGTTTTTGCCCTGACTTTGTTGTATTACGGTTGGCAGGTTTTTGAGAGCACTAAAAAGATGCGCCAATTGTCTCCTGCGATGCAGATACCGGTGGCCTATATTTATCTGAGTATTCCCATTTCCGCTGGTTTTATGTTCCTGCGTTATTTGCTGATGATTCAATTATGGAAAGAACATAAGAAAATCACCGATCAGCCTTCAGACCTACGTGCTGCATAGAGGATAGGTATGACCGCACCATTAGTTTCTATTTTCTTTGCCCTATTGTTATTTGGGCTGCCGATCTTTGCTGCGCTTGCGTTGGCAGTGACGGCGACACTGTATTTTTTTGGCGCGATTAATCCTGTCGTCGTGCCCATGCGTATGTTCTCGGGGATGAACAACTTTTCTTTGATGTCCATTCCCTTTTTTATTTTGGCCGCCGAATTGATGCGCATTGGTGGATTGTCTGATCGGCTTATAGGGCTGGCTAAATCCATCATTGGTTGGGTTCCTGGGGGCTTGGCAGCGGCAGCCGTACTGGCCTGTTTGTTTTTTGGTTCGATCTCGGGTTCTAGTCCTGCTACGGTTATTGCCATTGGGACTATCATGTATCCTGCCTTGGTTGACGCAGGGTATAGCAAACGTTTTTCTATTGGTTTGTTAACAACAGCAGGGACATTAGGGCCTATCGTGCCCCCTAGCATTGCGCTGATTATTTATGGCTCGGTCACAGGTTCGTCAGTGGGCCGCTTATTTGCTGCTGGGTTGCTACCTGCAATTTTGGTAGCTGTATTGTTGATTAGCTACTGTATTGCAATATCAATGATGCGCCGCTACCCCCGCGAGGGCACTCCCTCATTGAAAGAGATAGCAGCTGCATTCAAGCATGCGGCATGGGGCTTGGGCCTGCCCGTTTTGTTATTGGGTGGGATTTACTCAGGTGTGTTTACGCCCACCGAGTCCGCTGCTGTGGCGTGCTTCTATGGGTGGATTGTTGGTGCACTCATTTACCGCAATATCAGCATCAAAGAAACACTCGATATTTTGAAAAATTCCGGATTGGTCGCTGGGGTTCTATTATTGATTACTGCCGGGGCTTCTGCTTTCTCGTGGATTTTAGCTTCGACAGGTGCGCCCACCCAGTTGGCCGCCGAGGTATTATCAACGACAGATTCACCTATTTGGGTGATGCT
>DATGTW010000004.1:0-2661 GCA_035301625.1 Paenalcaligenes sp. | reverse complement strand
ACGATATTGCGATTGACATAGATATTACCCGCATGAATGCGTTGTGTGAGGGCGTCTATATGTTCGTCGATGCGCGAGTGCACACCAAAGGTCAGGCCATACCCCGCGGCATTGATTTTATCTAGCAGGGTATCGAGCTCTTGGCTTTTGTAGGTTAATACGTGTAGGACAGGGCCAAATATTTCTTTTTCAACATCACTAATGTCATTGATATGTATCAAGGTGGGAGGCACATAGGTGCCATATTCACAAGCCGCATCTGCCTGGGCTTGTTCGACTGTAAAGCCTGCATCACGCATATTATCAATGTGTGTGCAGATAGTATCCTGGGCCTCGCTATCAATGACTGGACCTACATCGGTAGCCAACAGATCGGGGTTTGCGACCTTGAGCTCATGCATGGCACCCGTAATCATGGTGAGCATGCTATCGGCGACGTCTTCTTGGATGCACAAGATACGTAACGCCGAACAACGCTGTCCCGCCGAATCAAAAGCAGAATTAAGTACATCGCCTGTAACCTGCTCGGGCAGTGCCGAAGAATCAACAATGAGGGCATTGAGCCCGCCTGTTTCCGCAATCAATGGGATAGGTTGACCATGGGCACCCGAGCGCTCTGATACGGTGCGGGCGATGGATTGCGCTACCTGGGTCGATCCGGTAAACATGACAGCTTGTATGTGGGTATTGGCTACCAGCGCGGCCCCGATATCGCCAGCCCCAGGCAACAGTTGAATGACATCGCCAGGAAATCCGGCATCATGCAATAGCTGCACACCTTGCGCCCCAATTAGGGTGGTTTGCTCGGCAGGTTTGGCTATGACGGTATTGCCCGCTGCTAGTGCTGCCGATACCTGCCCCAAGAAAATAGCCAGTGGAAAATTCCAGGGGCTAATACACGCTACCGGCCCTAGGGGCAGGTGCGTTTCGGGGTCAAAGTATTCGACGCTGCGTTTGGCATAATAGCGCAGGAAATCAACGGCCTCGCGGATCTCGTTGATGGCATTCATATAGGTTTTGCCGGCCTCGCGCACGATGAGTCCGATCAGCAAGTACCGGCGTTCTTCTAATAAATCAGCCGCCTTGAGCAATAGCTGCGCACGCTCTTGGGCGGTGGTGTGTTGCCAGGTTTTCATGGCAATTGCAGCGCGATCGACGGTGGCTTGTAGCTGCGTGGTATCACTGAACATCGCCTGTCCAACAGTATCTTGATGATTGGCTGGGTTGTGGATGGCATGCCAACGTTCAGTGGGGGTGTCCGCCCCGTCTGAGTCCACTGCAACGCGCTGGGTTACGAGGGTTGGCTGTGCTACCCAGTCGCGCTGACGGCTTTCTAATAAAACATCGGATAGATGACGCAGTGTGTCTTCATCAGATAAATCGGTGCCCTTGGAGTTTGCACGTGGCTCGCCTTGGGCGCGATAAAGATCGCGCGGCAGGGGGATCATCGGGTGGGGTGCGCCCAAAGGGTGAATGGATTCAGTTTCTTGGATGGGATCGCGAATTAATTCTTCGATGGACACATCCTCATCAGCGATACGATTCACAAATGATGAGTTAGCGCCATTTTCTAATAAACGGCGCACGAGGTAAGCAAGCAAAGTTTTATGGGTGCCGACGGGTGCATAAATGCGGCAGGGGCGGTCTAATTTGCCCTCGCTTTGCGGGCCAACTACCTCGGCGTATAGGGGTTCACCCATTCCGTGTAGGCATTGGAATTCGTACTGTCCCTCGGTAAAGTCGGTGCCTGCCATATGATAGATGGATGCCAGGGTGTGGGCATTGTGTGTTGCGAATTGTGGAAAGACTGCATCAGGGGCGTTCAGCAGTTTGTGTGCACAGGCCAAATAAGACACATCGGTATAAACCTTGCGTGTAAACACTGGATAGCCGTCTAAGCCCTCGACCTGGGCGTTTTTGATTTCGGTATCCCAGTAGGCCCCTTTGACCAAACGAATCATCAGCCGATGCTGGGTGCGCCGACCCAGATCAATCACATAATCAATGACGTAGGGGGCGCGTTTTTGATAGGCTTGGATGACAAAGCCAATGCCATCCCAACCGGCGAGGTCAGGGGCTTGGCACAGAGCCTCGAGGATATCTAACGAGATTTCCAACCGATCGGCCTCTTCGGCATCAATATTCAAACCAATATCATATTCACGGGCCAGTAATGTCAGTGCTTTGACCCGTGGCAAGAGCTCATCCATTACGCGTTCGTACTGGGCGCGCTCGTAGCGCGGATGCAGGGCGGATAATTTGATGGAAATACCCGCGCCACGGTAGATGCCCTTGCCGGCGGAATGCTTGCCAATCGCATGAATGGCTGATTCGTAGGCTTTGTAGTAGCCCCGAGCATCTGCATCGGTCATGGCGGCCTCGCCCAGCATGTCATACGAATAGGTAAAGCCTTTGTTTTCCCATGTCCGCGCGTTTTTCAGGGCTTCGCTAATGCTTTCACCACAGACAAAATGCTCGCCCATTAAACGCATGGCCATATTGACGCCGCGGCGGATGAGGGGTTCGCCCCCTTTGGCCAGTAGGCGTTTAATGGCGGAATCCATTTTTTGCTCGCTACTGGTACTGACGAGTCGACCCGTCAGCATCAGTCCCCACGTCGCAGCACTGACAAACATGGAACGCGTATTGAGGTGCTTTTTC
>DATGTW010000003.1:0-20311 GCA_035301625.1 Paenalcaligenes sp. | reverse complement strand
GTGGGCGCAAAGTGGCGGAATTTTGGGTTTAAATATTGGCAAGAATGCAGACACACCTATCGATAAAGCAGTGGATGATTACCTCATTGGTTTACGTGGTGTTTATCCCTACGCCGATTACATTACAGTAAATATTTCATCCCCTAACACTCAGGATCTACGTGCATTACAAGAGGATCAAGCACTGCAAGCACTGCTCTTGCGTTTGCATGAAGCGCGCCTCGAACTAGCAGAACAGCATCAAAAAACAGTTCCCTTAACGGTAAAAATAGCTCCCGATCTAAGTCAAGAACAAATCGATCATATTGCCAGCATCGCCCTGGAAAGCGCTTTTGATGGCATCATCGCCACCAATACCACACTAGAACGTGACGCTGTCTTAGGTCATCCTTATGCTGGTGAGGCTGGAGGATTATCTGGCCCACCTGTGCATGAATTGTCCTTGCGGGTCATTGAAAGGCTGCGCCAACAATGTGGCGCAGATTTTCCTATCATTGGCGTTGGTGGGATTAACAGCGCTGCTGATGCGGTAGAAAAAATACAAGCGGGTGCTAATGCTGTGCAGCTTTTTACTGGCTTTATTTACCAAGGGCCTGGCCTCGTACAGGATTGTGTACATGCGCTTGATGGGTTAAGTGGGTAAGTGCTTGTCGGTCTGCGGACGTCTTTGAATTAGCAGGTTTTGCTACAGCGAGTATCTGCTCGTCGCTCTGTAGGAGTTATTTTTCGATATCTCGCTGCGCTCGGAATATCTTCAAAATAGCCCCTTCTGAGCTCTTGATGAAATAGACCTTGTTCCGGTGAGTGCGCATAAAAAAGCCCTTAACCAAGGTTAAGGGCAAACCACACACACCATAATAAACAGTGCTGTTACTGACCTCTTCTTAGTGGAGGGCACTGTTTATTGTCCTGCCTTTAAATCACCACACCCAAAGGCAGGATCAACACACTTTTTATTTAGAAGTCTTGGCAGCTTTAGTAGCTTTGGTAGCGGCACCGGTGGTGCGGCTAATGTTTTGCTCGACGACTTCTGCAGCTTGTTCGGCTGTTTTAATGACTGCACCGGTGGCTGCATTGACGTTAGCTTCGTTGAGCTCTGCGGCTTGGCGCATGGCTTTGAAGGCATTGTCGGCCAAGTTGCCATAAGAGACAACGCTGGATTTCAGCAAGGCGATGGCGCCTTCGGAGCCTGCTGGGGCTGATTTGGCTAGCTGGTCAACCCACTCAGCTGCTTGTTGCTGGTTGAGGTTGAGTTGCTTTTCAGCCATTTCAGCGATGTCGCTTTGCAGCTTGCTGACGATTTCAAATACGTTTTTGCCGTAATCGACCGCTTTTTCAACGGTGGGCTGGGACAACTCGCTGGTAAATGCAGTGGCTTCTTGAACGTCTTTCAAGCTGGCTGCTTGTTGGGTTTTTTCGGATACCTCGTCGATGGATGCTTTGAAAAGCTCCATGTTCAGGTTAACCAACTGCTCGAAACCGCTAAATAGACGTGTCTGGGCAGCCACTAGATTGTCGATACTGTCTTTCTGTTTTGCTAAGAATTGCTCTGTAGAAATACTCATGATTTCTGATCCTCTGATTTTCATAAATGTCGGTAGCTGAATAATGCCGCCCATCAGCTACATCGATGTTGCTTTGCCGCTTATGCTGCACTGCAACAATGACTCCTATTTTAAGCCTTTCTGCTTAATAGTCAAGTCCTTTATGAAAGTCAAGCCCATAAATCAACAGCTTTTTGCTGCAACGCAACAAAAAGCTGTTTGTATCTATCCGCAATACGAATATAAGTTAATTGTTATTGTTCTGCCGATAGGGTTCGTAACCCAATGCTTTGGATATGTTTCTTGCGGTGTCTTGTAAGACTGGAATCCAACCATCGTGCAGACGATCTGCAGGAGCAGATACAGATAGTCCGGCTACCAAGTCACCGCTTTCATCATAGATTCCGGCTGCGATGCAACGTACTCCCAATTCGAGCTCTTCGTTGTCGCGGGCATAACCATGTCGGCGTACGATACTCAGCTCGCGATCGAGTTCTTCGTATTGAGTTAGGCTATTACGTGTACTGCCTGCCAAGCCAGTGCGCATGACGTAGGCGCGTACTTGCCGATTGCCCCAAGCCGATAGAAAGAGTTTGCCACTAGATGTCAGGTGTAGGGGTGCATGCCCACCAATAGCGCGCACTACTTGCATCCCTGAGTATTCATTCCATGCACGTTCAACATAAACAATTTCGTCGCCTTGGCGTAAAGCTAAATTTACTGTTTGGCCCGTGACTTTGTGCAATTCGCGCATGTGCTCTAATGCTACGCTGCGAACGTTTAGCCGCACTTTGACAAGAGATCCTAGTTCGAGCAAACGCATGCCCAGTCTATATAAACCACTATCAACGCGTTCAACGTAACGCCCAATTACTAAATCATTAAGAATTCGATGCGTGGTTGAGGTATGCAGCCCTGTTGCCTGTGCCAAATTCTTTAATGGCATTGGCTCATCCTCGCGTGCCAACGCATCCAATAAAAGTGTGGCCCGCTCGAGAACCTGAATGCTCATGCTCTGGGTTGGCTCAGCTGTTGGTGAGGTAGTTCGTGTTGTTGTTTTTTCTGTGATGTTTTGTGATGCGTATGAATTCATAGTTTTTTGGCTCTTGTGCATTGCAACATTCCCATAATATGGAAAACGGTTGCTGAAATCAACCCTGAGCAATATTATTTTAAGTATTATTTTTTTTCTGGCGGAGGGATTAATTGCCCTCCTAGTCGGACCACCTCATCGCGCAAGTATTGCAAAGCAGCACTGCTTTCCTCGGGTCCCCCTTTGACACCTAATTCAATATGTGGGCGGCCGCCATTTTCACCTACACTGGGCAAGCTAAAAGCTTTGACACCTGACCAATGCTCTTCAACATGCTCTAAAGAGGGTGTAATCCTTGATTCAGGCAATCCAAAAGCCAAAAAAGAATGCTCAATCAAATGCTGTTGATGATGTAAATGAGCAAATTTCTGATCCAGCACCCATTCCATCATAGGCCAGGCCATCACTGGAAAACCTGGCGTGAACGTATGTCGCTGAATATAAAAGCCAGGGATCTTGTTAAAAGAGTTGGGAATGATTTCGGCACCCTGCGGAAAGTTACCCATCAACAAGCGCTGTTGATTTTCAGGCAATGACATGTCGCTGCTGCCCCGGCCGCGGCGTTCGTTTTCTTTGCACAGCTCGGTGATCAAGCGCTCTGCTTCTGGATGTAATTCTAGGGGTATCCCTAGGGCTTCTGCAGCTGCCTGGCGTGTTTGGTCATCCGGGGTTGCTCCTATGCCACCACAACAAAACACAACGTCGTCAGTAGCAAAACTGCGTTCTAGCGTTTGCACAATATGTGCGCGCTCATCCGTAATAATCTCGGCAGCGTGTAGCTGCAATCCACGTTCAGCCAAGATCTCAACACACCGCGCAAAGTGCTTGTCCTGTCGCCGACCAGATAAGATCTCATCGCCGATAATGATCAAGCGAAATTTAGGAAGAGGGGTTGGATGAGTCATAAGAAAGTGCCTGTTTGTCATGGCCCTGGGATGCGTCGGAATCCGTTGAGGGCCCCTCTTGTGGGGTTAGTTCGATGCGCAAACTGCTCAGGGCACGTAAAGTAAAGTGTGCAAATACCAATGCGGAAAAGACGGGCAATACAACCCAGAAAAACGGAACTAAACTCAATACCGCCATGCTAATCCCTAGCAGCCAGTAATCCCAGCGATAGCGTTGAAAAAGCAGTCGACGCTCGAGCGTATTGGCATGGGCAGCGATGGCATCCGCACTCAGGAATCCTTTAAAAGCATACCCCCACCAAAAGATGGGAAGCAATACCGCCAAGGGCGGAATCAACCATAGTGGCAATGTCACCAACCAGCCCACACAAAATATAAGGATCACCTTGAGTGCATTAACCATACTAAACGCCCCTGCATGGCGGCCTGCTCGTACTAAGTCCTGATAATCACGTCCACGTAAATGAGCCACTACAATAGGCATCAGAGCAAAGGCCATCACAGCCAATACCAAAACAGCAATGAAAGGCAACACAATACCCATTGCCAGGACAGTGGCGAATATACTTTTTAGTGATAACCAACCCATCACTGTGGCCATCCACTCTGAGTGTGCAGCTGCATTTTGTAGCCACATATCTGTGTTTTGTACAGCAGCTTGTGTCTCTAGCCAATGTGCAAAATTGGTCTTGAGCGCGCCAAAAAACAATATATAGATGAGCACAAAAGCAGCCAAACCGACGACGACTGGTAGCAAAATAGCCAGCAACATACGCGGATGCAGTTGCGAGCGCAACGCGCTCAGATAAGCAAAGGCCACGCGCTCCAAGATGCCCTGTTGTGAAAAATCCGCTTTCAAGGTTACACTCCACTAACAAAAATAGAAGTCCAGACTCTGTGGATCATAAATCAATTACCTTGTTTTGTTCTATGCCTTTGCTGTATCCGGAAAAGCACACTTCTGAATTACAACAACGTCTGACAGACACCCCCGATGCGTGGGTCCTAGTCTGTTATTGTGCCGCTTGGTGTCGTACCTGCGCAGGCTTTGAGACTGCCGTGGAACAATTTGCACGGGCACATCCTGATACGATTTGTGTCTGGGTAGATATAGAAGAGCACGAGGATTTGTTGATGGATGAGGATCTGGAGGATTTACCCACCTTTGCTTTACAAAAAGGCGAGCAAAGCTTTTTTTACGCGCCGCTGCCGCCCATGATAGAGCATTTGCAACGCCTCAGCCAGCAAGCAGAACAAGGCTTATTACCCGCCCTAGGTGCAGACGATACCCCTTTGTTCAAGCAACTATTGGAACAACGAGGCAGCAAGCCTTAGTTGCCGCCTAATAGCACCCCCACTGAACGGCGCCGGTCTTTTTCCTTATTCTCTGTTTCTGTTGCATCGCGCTGCGAGGACGTATCGCCCTGCGGTTCGTAGGGCTGATGAAAAATCGGATCCTCTGTTTCTTGACGGCTTCTTTGCCCCCTTCCGCCCTGACCTCGTGCACCGCGACGATTAGATGTTGTACTTTCGCGGCCACTGCGCTGCCCGCGTTGGCCCCGCTGATCACGGGCTTTATTGTCAGTCTCGCTAATCAACAGAGGAGGTTGGACCTTGATTTGTTCGCCAATCAGTTTTTGAATCTCTTCGAGTAGGCGCTGCTCTTGCTGATCATCATAAAGCGAATAAGCTTCGCCACTGGCGCCTGCCCGACCAGTACGGCCAATACGGTGCACGTAGTCTTCGGCGTTAAAAGGCAAGTCAAAATTAATAACCGCACTCACACCCGCAATATCTAATCCGCGTGCAGCAACATCGGTAGCTACCAACACAGGGGATTGCTCTTTTTTAAAGCTTTCCAAAATGCGTAAACGTTCCGTTTGATTTTTATCACCGTGAATGGCTTCAGCAGCCAGGTCGTGACGCGCCAGATGGCGTGCAACACGCTCAGCACCGGCACGAGTATTCGTAAAGATAATCGTTTGGGACCAGGACTTTTCCTTGAGTAACTGTACTAATGCGGCTTGTTTGTCACGTCCACGGACTTTATATAACCCCTGCGCTACAGTGTCTGCGGTGGTATTGCGGTGCGCCACCTCAATCTCTATGGGCTGGTTTAAAAAATCACGACTCAAACGTCGGATCTCTCGGCTGAAAGTTGCAGAAAATAGTAATCCCTGACGCTGCGCTGGCAGGGCACGCACAATACGCGACAAATCGGGCAAAAAGCCCATATCCAGCATGCGATCTGCTTCATCAAGCACCAACACACCAACCTGCGCCAATGAAACGTGGCGTTGTTCCATGTGATCCAACAACCGCCCCGGTGTGGCGACGAGTACCTCGCAGCCTCGTCGCAGTGCCTCGGTCTGGCTTTGCATGTCCACCCCGCCAAAAACAACTGTACTGCGCAAGGGGGTGTGCTCACTGTATTGTTTAACGCTTTGATAAACCTGATCGGCCAGCTCACGAGTAGGCGTCAAAATCAGGGCACGCACTGGGTGTCGAGCTGGCGACATACTGTGACTGGCCAACGGCATCAGACGGTGCAATATAGGCAATACAAATGCAGCCGTTTTACCGGTGCCTGTCTGCGCTGCACCCATCACATCACGCCCTTGTAAGGCCACGGGGATAGAGCTGGCCTGAATGGGCGTAGGGCTGTCATAACCCAAGCCCTCTATGGCTTTGAGCAAGTCTGGATGCAAACCGAAATCTGAAAATTTTTCTACGGCTAGCGTATTAGATGAATTATCTGTAAAAGTCATTGATGTAGTGTGTGCTGCCTTTTAAATGCTATATGGGGTTAGACCAACAGGGCCTTGAGTACCCAAAAGAAAACCATCCCACCAAGCATCAGGTGCAATGCGTTACGCGTACGCATGAAAATTAAGACTGCCAAGACGGCGGATACTATTTTTATTATTGCCTCGGTAGTGTAATAGCTGCCAGACAAGGGTAATAACTCGGGAACAATGATAGCGACCAATGCGGCTACTGGTGCGAAACGCAAGGCATGCCGAACCGAGGGTGTTAGAGGCATATAGTCACCAAACAAAAAATAACCTGCGCGCGTCAACAAGCTACATAATGCCAATAATAAAATAGCGCCTAAGATATATGTCTGACTATCCATTATTGTACGCCTTTACGAGCACCTGCTAGTTGTTCTGCCACCACGCCAGCCACCATACCGGCAAAAACCGAGGCCACCAAGCCCAATCGCAATGGCAATAACTGCCCTACCCAGGCCGTAACGGCAGCAACTATCAAACAAATAAGTAGACCACGCGTACTGACCAATGGCACTAAAATCGCGAGCAAAGCCAATGTGGCTGCATATTCTAGTGACCAAGCGGGCGGGATAAGTCCTGCAAAATAAATCCCGGCTGCGGAAAAAAACTGCCAACTAAGCCAGCCGGGAATGATCATGCCCAAAAAGTACCAAAGCTGATCATGGGTGCCGCGTTTTTTGGCCTCGCCATACTGTGCCATGAATATTGCAAAAGCAACATCACTGGTCAAAAAGCCTAAAAACAGCCGCTGACGCCAATTGTAGTGGCGGAAAAAAGGTTGCAAAGCGGCCCCAAAAATAATAAACCGGATATTAACAATAAACCCGGCCGCAAAAATCAACCACAAAGGAGCCTGCGCTTCGAGTAGGGGTAATGCGGTCAATTGTGCCGAACCTGCATAGACTAGTAGAGTCATTGACAGGGCCTGGAGCTCAGACATGCCTGATTTGACCATTGCAATCCCGGTCACAAACCCCCAAATAGAGGTGGCCACCATGGCCGGTAGCACATGTCGCAACCCCAAACCAAAATGCCAACGCTCACGTGGTGTGAGTCGCCAGCGCCAAAAACTATATTCCTGCACTCAAGTATCCCGATTTGTAATAGTGGCTAACTGACAGTCTACGATAATTTGCGGTCGCCCGACATAGGGCAATCATACAGTGATGTCCTCGCTACATCTATGATGAAGAGCTTGCTACAATAATACGGCAGCGTAAAAGCCGCTTGAAATTAATTTGTATTACCGTCTAATTGGCTCTATTTAACTCTACCTAGCGCCATTTGCTATCCGCAAAGGAATAATCACATGAATCAACCCCATACCAAGGCCATTGATGTAGTGTATGTCGATGAAAGTGACTTGCCCGTCTATTGCCCGGGACCTAATTCCCCGCTCTGGAGTATGCACCCCCGTGTTTATATAGAAATAGAGACCAACAAAAAAGCACACTGCCCGTATTGCGGCGCTCAATATCAGTTGCGCAGCACCCCTACTACTAGCGCTAACGACGCATCGAACGATATCTCTGCGCCCTAGGCTTTTTTTCTTCTGCTGGTGTCCGGCTAATGACGCCCTTTGGGGCGCATGTTTAATTAATCTTTCATTTGTTTGCCGCCGTTTGTGACTGCTGCCCGTCTTGACTCTACTGCTTGCCCAACCCCTTTCTGGTTACCCGGAGGGCATTTACAAACGATATACAGTGCTTATTGCACCCGTCATCAACGCATCGCCTTTGTGCGCCAACGCGCTAAAACAGCTGATGATGATTTCATTGATTTCGATTGGACGGGTCCGGGCTTATTTCCCGAACGCTTGCACACTGGCGAGCTCGTAAAGACAGACGTGCAATTGCGCCATACAGCTGCCCGACGTTGGGGGGGCCCCCAGGACTGGGCCCAACTGCCCAACGACAAAGACACCCGTGCACTGCTTTTGCTTCACGGACTCGAGGGCAGCAGCAAAAGCCACTACGCCCAAGCAATAGCACAATATTTTCGAGCACGCGGCTGGGTAGTGGTGATCGCTCATTTTCGTGGGTGCTCTGGCTTTCCAAACCGTATGGCTCGCGCTTATTATTCGGGTGATAGCACAGATATAGACTTCATGCTGCGCACTGCGCACACCCTATTGCCCAATGTCCAATGGCATGCGGCTGGCGTTTCCATGGGGGGCAATGCATTGTTGAAATATCTGGGCGAACAGGGCAAGCAAGCTAATTGGCTGCATGGTTGCGCGGCCATTTCGGCTCCCTTGGATTTAGTTGCTTGCGGCGAGCAAATTTCTAATAGCTTTTCCGGACGCTACCTATATAACCCCCATTTTTTGCGCAGCATGAAAGCAAAAATACTGGCTAAAACTCATCGCTATCCGGGGCTAGTAGATTTTATGCGTCTCAATCAAGCGCGCACTTTGCGCGATTTTGATGACTTATACACCGCGCCGATGCATGGCTACGTCAATGCCCATGATTACTGGCGTCAATGCGCGGCAAAACCACTGCTCAAAGACATTCGCATTCCAACGTTGATTTTGAATGCACGCAATGACCCCTTTATTCCAGTTTATTCACTGCCCCAACCCCGCGAATGCAGCGACACCATCCTGCTCCACCAGCCTAAAACTGGTGGCCATGTTGGCTTTACCACAGGACATTTCCCCGGTCATTATCATTGGCTACCGCGGCGTATTGCGCAGTTTTTTAATTCTTATAACGACTAAGCATCTCACGCTCGCGCTCCATACGTTCTTGTAAATCACGGATGGTCACGTCCAACCTTGATTGTTCGTAAAAGTCATCACTCATATTACGCGCCTGCCGTAGCTGTTCAATAGCCGCTGGCAAAGCACCCACACGTTCGTAGTGTTCGGCCATGGCCTTGCGCGCTGCGATGGGTTTGCCGACTCGCTCGTAACTCTTGGCAATACGCTGATACCAACGTGCCTCGTCAGGCCATTCGTCGATACGCGATTGCAAAAAGCGAATAACCTCATCATCCTGGCCTTGGGCTTGTAGAGCCTCGGTATAAACCAAGGCTAGAGCTTGCTGGTCCGGCCAACGCTGCCAAGCCTGCTGTGCGACCTGCAGAGCCTGCTGAGACTTGCCCTGAGCCAGCAATACCTCGGCCTCGAGAATATCTAAAGCTGCGTTGCTGGCTTTGGCGCGTGCTTGCTCAATGAATTGCAGACTTTGGTCGTATTCTTTGCGTTTAAAAGCCACAAAAGCCTGACCATATAAAGCAGCTGCCTGCTCTACGGCGCGGTCCGCATGACGTTCGGACTCAAACTGCTGTAATAATTGCTGCAGAGGCATCCCGCCACGGGCTTGGACGACACGCGTTGCAGCACGCACAAACCAAAAATCATCATTAGTGTAATAAGAATCCTTGGGTGGAGCATTGGCAATGCGGTTTTCCGCATCAGACTGCCGCTGTCTGGATAATGGGTGCGTACTGGCATAAGAGCCACGCGGAGGCTCATTGAGGCGTGCGCTTTGCATCAAACGCTGAAACATTTTGGCCATGCCCTGAGGGTCATACCCCGCCTGACTAAGCATTTGAAAACCAATGCGGTCTGCTTCCTGTTCGGCCTGCCGCGAAAAGCCCAACTGCCGATCGATGGCGGCAGCCTGCCCAAAGGTCGCTACCCCCATAGCCAAATCAGCACTGCCCGATAAAGCTGCTAACAAAGCGCCCGCCAAAGCCGCCATCATGGCATGGCTGGTTTGCGCGCTTTGGGTCATGCCTCGTGCCACGTGCCGTTGACCAACGTGTGCAATTTCGTGTGCCAGGACCGAAGCCAACTCGGCCTCGGTACGCGATGTTGCTATGAGCCCACTATTGATACCAATATAACCTCCGGGCAAGGCAAAGGCATTAATAGAAGAATCGCGTACACCAAAAACGCGGATTTTCTGATTGATGCTGACGGGTGCTGCTTTAGCCAGACGCTGCCCCATATCAGTCAAAAACTGGTTAATATAAATTTCATCAATATATGTGGGGTCTCGACGCCCTTCCTCCATGATGGCGTCCCCTAGCATCGCCTCGACCTGGGGTGAGAGCTCGGCAGATGAGGCTGAACCAATCGTTGGAATGCCCACTGGCTGGGCTTGGGCTAAAATGGGCTGCCACAACCAAATGGCTGCCGCCAGCCACATTAACCATAGCCGTCCCTCTAGCCCGAGCCTCTGTACAGAGCGAGCCTGCCAAAGTGCTAAAGTCCTATTCAATAACTTTTCCATAATGTTGTGTACATTATTTAAGTCGCGACCGTAGTCTTAGGCCGTAACCAACGAGGTGCGTTTACCTTGCCCTGCGCCGATAACCGCAACACCGTACGCAACGCAAACACAATACCCATCGTTTCCACAAGCCCTGCGGGCACCCACATAATCAACCCGCCCATGGCCTGGTCCTGAATCGCAGAAATACTGGGGATTGCACGACCACACAGATCAAAAATCGGATACAAATCACGGGTTGTAAAGGCAATATAAGCACCGGCTGCAATTTGTGGAGTCATCGTAATCAGCGGGGAAATCACACGTCCCCAGGGGTTCATTGCAGCAGGCGGGTAAGGGCGCCGATCCAGGATGAGATTCCAATACATAAAGCCGCTGATCACCACTGACCAATTCATAAAGCGGTATAGCCGCCAATCAATCATGGAGTAAAACTGCGGGGTGGGCAGCAGCCAAATAATAACAAAGAAAATAAATAGAAATGGAATCAAAATCGGGTGAGTACACCAGCGTATACACACCTGCCCGATTGCAGTTTGATTAAAGCGACGCAGCCGATGACGCCATGACAGTGGTAAACCCGCACGCATCACCTGTCCAGGATAGGCTAACATCACTAAAAACGGTGCTAAATGGTGCAAAAATAAATGCTGAATGCGGTGAATGAAAAACATGCGCTCGGCATAATAATCAACCCGCGTGTGCAAACAGATATAAAGCATGACCACGCCGATAAGAAACAACCAGCGACGTTGAGCATTCACATGGTGTACTCGACACCCACGCACAAACAAAAAAATCCCTATAATAAAAAGGGTCAACAGCGTGGGCGAGGGCTCCCATGGGGTAGCCCAATTAATAATCGTCTCGATAGTTTCGTTTTGTAGACTCGGTATCACACTGCTTCCTGCAAATTTGCTTTGATGCCCTACCTATAGGTAGGATAATGCTTTCTTTGACACTGTGCAGACCAATATGTTCCTGCACGTGTTCCTTTGGACCATTCCTCATCCCGACAGAGTGCGCTTATGAGCAACGCCGAATTTGATCTTGCAATATGCGGTGCAGGGCCCACAGGCTGTGCATTAGCGCTCTTATTAGCTCAATATAGCGCAAACCCCGAACGCATCGCACTGATCGGCCGTCGACCAGCAGGAAATCAACCTGCTTCTGACCCACGTGCCATTGCTTTAAACCACGGCAGTCGACAACTTTTACGTTCAATTCGTGGCTGGCCCGAGCACAATGCACCGATACAAACAGTACATGTGTCACAACGAGGCTATTTAGGTCGTACCCTAATCGAGGCCAAGGATATGCGTGTCCCCTCTTTGGGGGCTGTGGTTAGTTATGATGCGCTCATACAACAACTACACCAGTCTGTTGCGCAAACACCCATCCATTTTATACAGTCTCCCACAGCGGTAACGCCCCGTGCAGGACATCCTATCCACATCACGTTGCCCGATGAGCCTGCAACACTACTGACAGCTCAGTTAGCCGTACAGTCTGATGGCCATCAGCCTTCTGGGCTCACGCGGGATTACCAGCAGCACGCCGTGCTGGCGACTGTTCGTGCCTCGCACTCAATACAAGGGCGTGCCTACGAACGCTTTACCCGCACGGGGCCTTTTGCCCTGTTGCCTCACCCTCAGTCTGAATATCACTATGCATTGGTCTGGTGCTTGGATCCAATCCAGGCTGAATACCATCATAGCCAACCAGTTGCCGCATTTGAGCGCGCCATCGAAAAGATTTTTGGGCCTTGGCTTGGGCGCCTCGAGCTGGCCAGCGAGCGTTTTGTTTTTCCGCTCAGTTTGCATGCTGGAGCACATGCCGTTGCGAACCGCATTGTAGCCATCGGTAATGCCGCCCAGACCATGCATCCCGTGGCTGGCCAAGGACTCAATTTAGGTCTGCGCGATGTAGCTCAGCTAGCGCATTCATTACGCCCATGGCTTGCCCAACCAACCAAAGACCCTGCCTCCATGCTGGATCACTTTATTCGTCAACGTCAACCCGACCGCTGGCTGACGATAGGAATCACGGATACTTTGGCACGCGTGTTTACTACGCCAAGCAGCCTCGTCCACCATGCGCTAGGGCTAGGCCTGTTGAGTTTGGATGTTTTACCTGGACCTCGCCGCAGTTTTACCCGGCATCTTTTACAGGGGTTCCGTAGCTAGGTTGCTTTGACGACAAAGGTTAATTGAAATGCAAATTGGTCCATGGAAATTTAGCAACCGTGTTTTTGTTGCCCCCATGGCCGGGGTGACTGACCGGCCCTACCGACGCTTGTGCAAAGCATTGGGGGCCGAGTATGCCATTTCTGAAATGGCTGCCAGCAACCCACAGCTATGGGATACAGTGAAAACCTCAAGGCGGTTAGATCACGAGGGCGAGCCCGACCCTATTGCCATCCAATTAACTGGGGCAGATCCCGATATGATGGCTGAAGCAGCTAAATTTAATATAGATAGAGGAGCCCAGATTATTGATATTAATATGGGCTGCCCGGCGCGCAAGGTGTGCCACGTTTTATCGGGCTCAGGTCTGCTGACCGATCTTGATCAGGTCGCCAAAGTGCTCGACAGTGTAGTCGCTGCATGCCAGCCCCATGGGGTACCGGTTACCCTAAAAACCCGTACCGGTTGGGACCAAAACACCATCACGGCCCCTCAGGTAGCCCAGATGGCCCAAGATTTAGGCATTGCTGCGCTCACTATTCATGGCCGAACCCGTAACGACTTCTACAAAGGGCAAGCCGAATACGACACCATTGCAGCGGTCAAACAAAATGTTGAGATCCCAATCATTGCAAATGGGGATATCGATAGTCCAGAAAAAGCTAAATTCGTATTACAGTATACGGGGGCCGATGCCGTCATGATTGGCCGAGCCGCACAGGGACGTCCGTGGATTTTTCATCATATCCACCATTATCTGACCCATGGCGAGCACTTGACGCCCCCCACCTTTAGGGTGTTGCGCAAATTATTGATCGAGCACCTGGTTGACCATCATGCTTTTTATGGCGAATTTACTGGGGTTCGTACTGCCCGCAAGCATATCGCTTGGTATTTTGGACGCACCCCACATGCCAAAGACTGGTTACGCAGTTTCCACAAAATTGAATCTAGCCAAGAACAACTACGGGCCATTGAAGACTGGTTTGCCCAACAAGACCCCAATGAAACAATCGCAGCCTGAGACCGTAGGTTAACTTTTTCACTCTCAAAACAAAATGTCTACAATTAACTCTTTACAAGAATCCGTGCGCGATAGTATCGAACGTTACCTAGAGGATCTAGGCGATGCTGAGCCCAACGACATGCTTTCCATGGTGATCAACTGTGTAGAAAAGCCTGTTATTCAAATTGCTCTAGAGCAAACCCAGGGCAACCAGACACGAGCAGCTCGCATGCTGGGCATCACTCGCAGCACCCTACGCAAGAAAATCATCACACACGACATCAAGTTATAGGAATCAATAGGCACGTACATGAGCACTCCCACCGCACTGCTGTCTGTTTCAGACAAAACAGGTTTAGTTGAATTTGCCCAGGGGCTACACCAACTTGGCGTACGCATCCTTTCTACCGGGGGCACCGCCCGCCTCCTGACCGAGGCAGGTATTCCTGCCACCGAGGTATCCGATGTGACCCAATTCCCCGAAATCCTCGACGGTCGCGTTAAAACCTTGCACCCATTTATTCATGCAGGCATCTTGGCCAAGCGTGATGATTCCACCCACCAAAAAACCCTCAACGAACATGACATCAAGACCATTGATCTCGTTGTGGTTAATTTATACCCTTTTGAGCAGACGGTAGCGGCAACAGATTGCACCTTGGAGCATGCCGTAGAAAACATCGATATTGGGGGCCCTGCCATGGTGCGTGCGGCTGCCAAAAACCATGGCACAATCAATGGCGGCGTGACCGTAGTTGTTGACCCCACCGACTACGCCGAGGTCTTAGCGGCCCTGCAACAGCATGAGCAGACCCCTTACGAGCTGCGTTTACGCCTAGCCACCAAAGCATTTGGACATACCGCTGCTTACGACGGTGCTATCAGTAACTACCTAAGCGCGCTCACTCAATCGGACCCTACCCCCTCCCAGGTTCCTGAGCGTCATCAATGGCCACAAACCCTCACTATTCAAATGCAGCGTAATCAAAGCCTGCGTTACGGGGAAAACCCCCACCAAGAGGCTGCTTTTTATCGTGATTCACAATCGGCAGCAGCAGGTCTATTGGGTCGTTACGAGCAGTTGCAAGGCAAAGAGCTGTCCTACAACAATATCGCTGATGCCGATGCTGCTTGGGAATGTGTACGCAGCCTCACGCAGCCTGCCTGCGTCATTGTCAAACATGCTAACCCCTGTGGCGTCGCCTTGGGTGCCGACAGTACCGAAGCCTATCAACGCGCCTTTCAGACGGACTCTACTTCTGCCTTTGGGGGAATAATAGCCTTTAACAACCCCGTTGACGCCTCTACTGTCGAAGCACTCAATCAACAATTTGTCGAGGTTTTGCTTGCTCCGGATTACAGCCCTGAGGCGCTGCAGATGCTGGCTCAAAAAAAGAACATGCGTGTATTACGACTACCCATTAGTGACGGACATAATGACTTTGAGCTCAAACGCGTCGGGGGTGGATGGCTGGCTCAAACACCCGACACACGTGCTGATGATCACAGCCTCTTTCAGGTAGTGACTCAACGACAACCCACCCCCGAGCAAATGAATGACTTGCTCTTTGCGTGGACCGTGGCCAAGTTTGTCAAATCCAACGCCATCGTATTTTGCCGCGACAATATGACCGTCGGTATTGGGGCTGGCCAGATGAGCCGCGTTGATTCAGCACGTATCGCTGCACTCAAGGCAGACAATGCTGGGCTGGGACTACAGAGTTCAGCCGTGGCTTCAGATGCTTTTTTCCCATTTAGAGACGGTTTGGACGTGGTCGCCGAGGCCGGCGCTACCGCGGTAATACAACCAGGCGGCAGCATCCGTGACGACGAGGTCATTGCAGCTGCTAACGAACGCGATATTGTGATGGTCTTTACCCAGACCCGTCACTTCCGCCACTGATGCGCATCATTGGTATTGATCCCGGGTTACGCCGTACAGGGTACGGCGTCATTGATGTACAAGGCAGCCATCTACAGTATGTGGCCAGCGGTACCATTGTGGTTCCCACTGATCTCGAACTGGCCCAACGCCTAAATACTATTTTCTCTGCCCTCCAAGAGCTCATCAGCACGCATCAGCCAACGCAATCGGCGATCGAAAAAGTGTTTGTCAACGTGAACCCTCACACGACCCTGCTCTTGGGCCAAGCACGTGGGGCTGCGCTGTGTTCACTGGCCTTTCAGGCCTTGCCCGTGCACGAATACACGGCTTTGCAGATCAAGAAAACAGTCGTTGGTCAGGGCCATGCCGCCAAAGAACAGATACAAACCATGGTGCGTTATTTGCTACAACTCGATGGCGAGCCAGCGCCCGATGCCGCAGATGCTTTGGCCTGCGCCATTTGCCATGCGCATCACTACCCAATGCAACGCGGGCTGCGCGAACAACAACACCTGCCCAACGCTCCTGGCGGGTTACGCAAAGGGCGCTTTCGCGACTAAATATAATAAAGGACTTCACCATGATTGGACGTTTACGCGGGGTTTTAATAGAAAAAACCCCACCCACCATTTGCATTGATGTGCAGGGCGTTGGCTACGAGCTAGATGTCCCAATGAGCACTTTTTACCATTTGCCCGAACTCAATCAAGAGGTCATGCTCTTTACCCATTTGAGTATTCGCGATGATGCTCATGTGCTGTACGGATTTGGCAACGATCAGGAACGGCAAACTTTTAGGCAGCTCATCAAGGTTAGTGGCATCGGCGCACGCACTGCTTTATCTATCCTGTCTGGGTTGAATGCTACCGAGCTGGCAACAGCGATTGAGCAAGAGGATAGCGACACTCTGATCCAGGTCCCAGGCATTGGCAAAAAAACAGCGCAACGGTTGCTGCTGGAATTGCGCGGTAAGCTTGTCACAGTAACTACTTCAAGCACAGAGGACAGCAGCAGTCCTACTGCGCCAACATCACACAAGCGTAGTGATATAGAAAATGCCCTGCTGGCTTTGGGCTATAACCAAAAAGAAATCAATCGCGTGCTCAAAGATATCGATACGGCGCTCAGCGTCGAAGAAAGTATCCGCCAAGCTTTGCAACGCCTTGCGGGACGCTCTGCTTAATTACTGCACCAGATAGCGCGCAAAAGCCGCTGGGTCGACGTTACCCCCGCTGAGAATCACCCCGATACGCTGTCCGGTGACGGGCACCTGCTGCTCGAGCACAGCAGCCAGCCCCAAAGCTGCCGTGGGCTCGATCACGAGCTTGAGATCGCTCGCAACGCACTGTAAAGCCTGCACCAAAGCACTGTCTGGTACAGTCAACACATCACGGGCATATTGACGAATCAGGCCAAAAGTAATGGGAGCCAATGCCAATGTCAAAGCACCGTCAGCAATTGATTGTGGTGGCGCTATGGTGTGAATGACCCCCTCTCGGAATGACCGCTGGCCATCATCACCTGCCTGAGGCTCGACGCCATATACGGCACATTCAGGGGCAAGCCCTTGTTGAGCCAACAAACTACCTGACAACAATCCGCCCCCACCCAAAGGCACAAATAATGCATCCAGAGGCCCTGCCTCGGAAAATAGCTCAAGGGCAGCCGTGCCCTGCCCTGCAATGACATCAGGATGCGCAAAAGGTGGGATAATAGTCGCCCCTTGCTCTTGGGCCAGTGTCGCAGCAATCGCCTCGCGATCCTCGGTCAAGCGGTCGTAACTCACAACCCGAGCACCATAACCCAATACATTATTCTTTTTAATGGTCGGCGCATCATTGGGCATGACAATAGTCGCTGTAATACCAAATAACTTTGCTGCTAATGCCACGGCCTGAGCATGATTGCCCGAAGAAAAAGCTACTACCCCACGAGCACGTTGAACCTGACCCAAAGCAGCGATAGCATTATAAGCCCCCCTAAACTTGAAGGCACCCACGCGTTGTAGGTTCTCACATTTAAAAAACACCTGCGCCCCCACGCGCTCATCAATGGCTGCCGAGCGCAACACAGGAGTGTGCACCGCCTGCCCCGCCAACCGCTGGGCTGCCTTTTGAACTGCTTGGACATTTAAATCTTTCCACTCAACCATGCATGAAACTCCTATGCTCATGTTATGCTTTGGCCCATGACGTCGCCGTTCAGAATCCTGTGCCCGCACTTTTCACCACATGTGATTATGGGTTAGGATACTGTATATCAACACAGTGAAATAGCCATGGTAATACAATCCGATCAGCTAGGCAGCTCGGGCGGCGGTCCACGCCTGATCAGCCCTCATCCACTCAACCACGAGGACTCCGCCGAGCGCGCTTTGCGCCCTAAACAACTCGATGAATATATCGGCCAACACAAGGTCCGCGGACAACTCGAGATTTTTATCTCGGCTGCTAAACAGCGTCAAGAGGCCTTAGATCATGTATTGCTCTTTGGCCCTCCTGGGCTCGGTAAAACCACCTTGGCCCATATTGTTGCCCAAGAACTAGACGTCCACCTCAAACAAACCTCGGGCCCTGTGCTCGAGCGTCCAGGCGATCTAGCAGCTATTTTAACCAGTCTTGAGCCTAATGACGTGCTGTTCATTGATGAAATTCATCGGCTTTCACCTGTCGTCGAAGAAATACTGTACCCCGCCCTAGAAGACTTTCAAATAGACATCCTCATTGGCGAGGGGCCCGCCGCGCGCAGCGTCAAAATAGATCTGCAGCCCTTTACCCTGGTGGGGGCGACTACCCGCGCCGGAATGCTGACTACCCCACTCAGAGACCGTTTCGGCATTGTATCGCGACTTGAATTCTACCAAGTCGCTGATTTACAAAAAATCGTCAGCCGCAGTGCTCGATTACTAGGGGTCGAGACCACATCAGAGGGTGCTGCCGAGATTGCTCGTCGGGCACGGGGCACACCCCGTGTCGCTAATCGGCTTTTGCGCCGTGTGCGTGATTATGCCGATGTCAAAGCCGAGGGGATCATCGATGAGCCCACCGCCCAAGCAGCACTGTCCATGCTCGAGGTTGACCCATTGGGGCTCGACCTGATGGACCGAAAGCTACTGGAAACCATTATCCATTATTTTGATGGGGGGCCAGTCGGCGTAGACAGTTTAGCAGCCGCCATTAATGAAGAACGCGACACCATCGAGGATGTGATCGAACCCTACCTGATCCAACACGGTTTTTTACAACGGACCCCACGCGGACGCCAGGCCACCAATCGCAGCTGGGAGCACTTAGGCCTCAGTGCCCCTAGCCGTGATACGAAACAGCCTGGGCTTTTTGGTGGGCCGGCCGACTCTGACGCCCAGGACTAGCCGTTCGTGCTCTTTGGCGGGCGATGCCCCGTTTTTGGTTAAACCAAACCTTTTGTGTGCCTTGTAATACTGCTCGGCTGTGCTCGGTCAACAGAAAAGTACCGTACCCGCGGCCATCCACCCGCAGTAACTGTTGTGCCAACATTTGGCGTGCCATATCACGCCACTGACTGGCACTGTAATCAGCACCTACCCCGAAAACACTCAAATGCTGATGACCAAATTGCAATACCCGTTCTGTCCGACGACCACGCAAAATAGAGATTAACTGAGTGGCTCCAAAATGCTGACCATGCTCTCGCCAGAGCCGATAAATAGCCGAAAGCATCATTTGTGCTGGAACGGTCCCTTCCCACTGGCGGCCTGGCACCAAGCAATTGTCACAATGGCCACAGGGCTCGGCCTGCTCGTCAAAATATGCCAATAAACGCTGACGACGGCATTGCATCGTTTCACATAGACCTAACATGGCGTTAATATGCTGCGCCTGCTGTTGCCTAAATGCTCCTTGGGCAGGTGATTCCGCAACCATTCGATGCAGTTGTATGGCGTCCTGAAGTCCATAAGCCAACCAAGCACTGGCAGGCTGACCATCCCGGCCTGCGCGCCCTGTTTCCTGGTAATACCCCTCGATAGAGCGCGGTAAATCAATATGCGCGACATAACGCACATCAGGCTTATCGATCCCCATCCCAAAAGCAATCGTAGCCACAACCACGACCCCGGACTCTTGCAGAAATAACTCTTGGTGGCGGGCGCGTCGGGCAGCACTCAGCCCCGCGTGATAAGGTACTGCCGTCACACCTCGTTGCTGTAAAAACTGGCTGAGGTCCTCAACACGTGCCCGCGATCGAGCATAAATAATACCGCTGTCATGAGGGTGCTCGGCCTGTATCCACTGCCACAACTGCTCTTTGGTGTTTTTCTTTTCCACCATTTGATAAAAGATATTAGGCCGATCAAAACTGGCTACAAATTGGGTCGCATCCTCAAGCCCTAAACGGTGAGCAATTTCCTGGCGTGTCTGTGCATTGGCAGTTGCGGTCAGTGCAATTCGCGGTACCTGGGGCCAATGCTCGGCCAGTACCGATAAACCCAAATATTCGGGTCTAAAGTCATGCCCCCATTGGGCCACACAGTGGGCCTCGTCGATCGCAAATAAGGCCAAAGGCAATGATTTCAAAAGCTCGAGCGTGCGTGGACTGGTCAATCGCTCGGGCGCGATATACAACAAATCAATGGTGCCTTGCCGCAAAGCCTGCTCGATCTCTTGTGTTTCTGAC
>DATGTW010000002.1:0-4451 GCA_035301625.1 Paenalcaligenes sp. | reverse complement strand
CCTGGTGCCGCATACATGGTCTCGGCCATGTCAGCCACCAGCTTGCGAATGCGGTCATCGACCTGTGCAACTGGTTTAGCCACCGTATGCAAACGGGGATCAGGATATTTAAGGATGGGTAGTAATGCCATAGTGCTGTATAAATAATCTAATGAAACACTTATATTGTACTATGCACAACATAAAGGCTCAGGGAACCTTTTATTATACATTTAAATTATCAAGTCCTCGTTAAATCATGACGCAAGCAACCGCATCTGCAGATGAGCTTCGTGCTTGGCTCAAACTCACCATGACCCCACAGCTGGGCACCGCCCAAGCCATGCTGCTGCTCTCTGAGTTTGGATTGCCCCAGCAAATACTGGATCACTCACTGTCCCAACTGGGTCGTTTTGTCAGCACAGAAATCGCGCAGGCGCTCAAAGCCAACCCAGATGAACAGGCCGCTCAGCTCATCGAGCACACCTTGCAATGGGTCCAGGCCGAGGATCAACACATCATTACCATTGCTGATGAGCTTTATCCCAAACATCTATACAACCTGCATCACCCGCCACTGCTGCTCTATGCCAAAGGTGATCTGCAACTGCTCGAGCGCCCGACCCTGGCCGTGGTTGGCGCACGCAATGCCACAGCTACAGGCAAACGTGATGCCCACGAGTTTGCCCACTTTCTGAGCGCACGAGGCTGGTGCATCTGTAGCGGTCTGGCAGCGGGCATCGATACCGCTGCCCACCAAGGCGCACTGGCGGCACCCGCCCCCCATGGCAGCACCATCGCTGTACTGGCCACCGGCATGGATATTGTTTATCCTGCTGCCAATCGAAACTTGGCCCACCAAATTGCCGATCAGGGCCTACTACTCAGCGAATACGCACTTAATCAGCGCGCACGCACGCATCATTTTCCCATGCGGAATCGCTTAGTGGCCGCGCTTAGCCAGGGTACGCTGGTCGTCGAGGCCGCCCAACGCAGTGGTTCGTTGATCACTGCCAAGCTAGCCACTGAACTGGGCCGCGAGGTATTTGCCATCCCCGGGTCCATTCATTCACCCCTATCACGAGGCTGTCATGCGTTGATTAAACAGGGGGCCAAGCTGGTTGAATCCGGGGCTGATATTCTCGAGGAACTGCAACAACGCGGTCAAAACCCAACGCAATGGCCCAAAGCACCCCCACTGCAGACTGCGGCAGAAAACCAAAGTGCAGTGCCGACTCAAATAACCACAAAAAACCACGCTGCGGCCAGCGACGATACCGCTGTGTCAAAGCTCTGGCTAGAATACCCCCTACTACAAGCAATGGGCTTTGAGCCCATGAGCTTTGATCAATTGCTGCAGCTCACACCCGACAAAGACATCAACAACCTGAGCGTACAGCTCACCGAGCTCGAGCTACTGGGTCATATTGATCGTCTGCCCGGAGGTTATTATCAACAATCATCGGCCCTGGACAATGAATAATAATCACAAATACTTATTAGACAATTATTTATTGGACAATTACCTACTGAATAATACCCACCCAATCAGAAACTAGGTGAGTCACCATTATGGATAAAATCGCAGAACAACAACTTTTTGATGCTTTGGGGCCTTTGCCTGTGAAAGGCCGTTCATGGCCGCGTGCCGTCGCTCTCTTGGCTTGGGCGTTGGTCCTGATGCTGGCTTGGTGGCTGGGCGTACGCGCAAGCGAATTACATGCCGAGGTCGAAGCACAGCTGCGAACCCCACTAACCATCAGTGTGATTGTCTGTCTGTTGGGCTTGTGCGTGATTGCCTACTACATGTGGGTAGGCCACACTACCATTAGCGAGCGCGGCATTGAGCAAGACTGGATTTTTAAACGCCATATGCATTGGGCTGAAATCCGCACGGTAAAATTTGTCCCCCTACTTTTTTCCAAACGGCTGATCTGTTTTCCACACCGGGGTCGACCCATCATTTTTCATGGCGGTGAGCGCGACCTAGAGGTCGCCTTTGCTCATATCTCGTTGGCGTATTCTCAGCCTGGCTAGGCGCCCTCACGAGTCCCAAAGATCGCCGACCCCAAGCGTACCTCGGTTGCCCCTTCAGCGATAGCCAGCTCAAAATCACCACTCATCCCCATGGATAAACGCGTGAATTCTGCGTGACCCGCCTCACGCATCCGATCGCGCCACTGTCTGGCCAACGCAAAACAACGACGAATTTCATCAGAATCGTCCGTTTGTGTGGCCATTGTCATCAGCCCGCGGACACGCAAGGTGGGAAAAGCTTTCAACTGCTGCAAAAAATCTGGTAAATCTTGTGGATCGAGTCCAAATTTGCTCTCTTCATGAGCAGTTTTGATTTGAATCAGTACATCCAGGGCACGCCCTTCATGCTGCAACCGACGCTCGAGCGCCTCGGCCAAGGATAGGCGGTCTAGCGATTGCAGCTCATGCGCATAGCGAGCGATATCGCGTGCTTTATTGGTTTGGGTATGGCCGATCATGACCCACTGGATATCTGTTTGGCTAAACGCCTCGAAACGCGCTCGCAAATCTTGTGCACGGTTTTCCCCAAAGCGTTGTAACCCTAACGATTGGGCTTGCGCAATGAGTTCATCAGCAAAGGTTTTACTGACGGGCAACAACTGCACCTCATTGGGGTGACGTCCTGCCGCGTGACAACATTGCTCGATACGGGCCCGCACCTGGGTCAGTCGTTGCTCTATGGTTGTGTCTGTCATAAATTACCTGACTGTTTAAATAAATAGATTATAGATTTTGAGTACTCATCTTAAAAAAGTTTGGTCCGGTGCGCCAAAAATATGCTTTTCTGGTGTACATCCAGCATCAAAAGATGACAAAATTTGCCGAGTGGCGGTATATTGACTGATTACCGATTGCACACATCAAGAGGTATTTATTGCATTCTGTGCCTCGGCTTTTTGCTGTGAGGAATAAAAATGGAACAATCCAAACACTCATCATTACCGTCCTACTTAAATAAAGAGGACGTCGGCCCTTGGGGCATTTTTCTAGAACAAATAGACAGGGTAACCCCTCATTTGGGTGATCTCTCTAAATGGGTTGATACCCTCAAGCACCCCAAGCGCACCCTCATTGTAGATATCCCTATCGAATTGGATAATGGTGATATCGCGCACTTTGAGGGCTATCGAGTGCAACATAACGTCGCCCTTGGCCCAGGCAAAGGCGGGGTCCGCTTTCATCCTGATGTTGACCTCAGCGAGGTCATGGCCCTGTCGGCTTGGATGTCCATCAAGTGCGCCGCAGTAGGGGTTCCCTTTGGGGGAGCCAAGGGCGGGGTTCGCATTGATCCCAAAAAATATTCGCAACGTGAACTGGAACGCGTCACACGACGCTATACCGCCGAGGTACGGCCCATTATTGGCCCAGAACACGATATCCCGGCTCCTGATGTCAACACCAACAGTCAGGTCATGGCCTGGATGATGGACACCTACTCAGCACTGAATGGTTCCCATGATAATGGCGTTGTCACCGGCAAACCCATCGTTTTGGGCGGCAGCCTGGGCCGCGAGCAATCCACCGGGCGTGGAGTTTTTATCACTGCCTGTGAGGCCGCCCGCGAATTAGGTCTGGATCTAAAAGATGCCCGCATCTGTATTCAGGGCTTTGGCAACGTCGGGGGTATCGCCGCCGAATGTTTCCACGAAATGGGGGCCAAAATCATTGCGGTGCAAGATTTCAGTGCCACACTCTATGATGCAGATGGTCTGGATGTCCCCGCCCTGCGGGCCCATTGTGCTGAAAACGCGCACCGTGGTCTGGCAGGCTCTCAAGAGGACAAACAAATCCCGACTGAGGATTTTTGGGATATTGCCAGCGATATCCTCATACCCGCTGCCCTCGAAGACCAGATCAATAGAAAAAATGCACCGCGCATCGATACCAAAATCCTCGTCGAGGGTGCTAATGGTCCAACGACCCCTGCTGCGGACGATATTCTCACAGATAAAGGCGTATTTATCGTCCCCGATGTACTGGCCAATGCCGGTGGTGTGACTGTGAGCTATTTTGAATGGGTACAAAACCAAAGCCACTATCACTGGGACGAGGATACCGTCTACGAGCGCCTCGAGGAAAAACTCCGTACTGCTTATCGAGAAATCTCGGCAGTCGCCCAAGAGCACCAGGTGAGCATGCGCACTGCGGCCTACATCCAGGCCTGCACGCGTATTCTGCAGGTCCGCGCTTTACGCGGGACCTTTCCCTAGAGCGCAGCCACAAAAGCTCGTATGGGGGCGCGGCTCCCAATAGCCACGCACGTTCTACACAGTGTACAATCAGCCACTGCAGTAATCGCAACGTGCTGTGAAACTGCGTATGATAGACTCGCTTTTTTAACTGTTTGGGCCCATTTTCTGCCGTGAACGCTTCTGCTGTACCCTCTGAGTATGCCGTGCAGGTAAAAGACATCCACAAGTCATTTGGCACCCATC
>DATGTW010000001.1:0-3389 GCA_035301625.1 Paenalcaligenes sp. | reverse complement strand
GCAGCCCTCTAGATCACCCGAACGATTCAAAGGCGCCAACAAACCACTACAAAAGCGATCTGCGCCCTCAATGATCTGCTCGAGCGTCTCCTGATCCACCTGTGCCTCGGGCGCCTGCGCGCCCAGCGCCTCTTCGACTTGCAACACATCACGCAAAACAAATTTAATATCTGCCTGCGGTGCAGAATATAGACCGCTCCGCCATACTTACTTAAACCTACTTAAATAGGCTTAAAGATAGCTTCCTGCTTCACTGAGGCCGGTTTCACTTGAGGCGGTTGCCTCAAGCCAGAGCCTTCCTCTCCACAAGCTGTAACGGTAGAGCTTACCGCCATATGCTTTAAATTAATGGCCGCATTTATATCGCGGTCGTGATGTTGGTCACAGTGAACACACCGCCATTTTCTAATGGATAAAGGCATTGTTTCGCGTTTATGCCCGCACGTTGAGCAAGTTTTGCTGCTGGGATACCAGCGGTCAATAATAACCACTTGGTTGCCACGCATAGCAGCTTTGTACTCTAGCTGACGGCGAAACTCAAAGAACCCCATATCGGTTATCGCACGGGCTAAATGACGATTTTTAACCATTCCTGACACGTTCAAATCTTCAATGCCAATAATAGAATGATGTTGAGTGAGCCGCGTTGTGAGCTTATGTAGCGAGTCCCGCCGTATGTTAGCTGCCCGCGCATGAAGTTTAGCCAATCGTGCCTTCGCTTTTTTTCGATTGGCCGACCCTTTTTGCTTACGGGATAGACTGCGAGACAAGCGCCGTATGCGGTTTAACAATGCCTTGTGTGGTTTAGGGCCAATAAGGGTTTCTCCCGTTGAGAGCGTTGCCAATGCACTGACACCTAAATCAACACCCACCGCGCCTTGGTTTTCGGCTTTAGGTAGATGTGACAAGTCCACAGTATCAACTGCAATACTGACAAACCACCGATGGGCAACACGGGAAATGGTTGCTGATTGGATTTTGCCAGTGAAGCGCAACGGCTCACGCATCCGCACCCATCCTAGCTTCGGAATGCGTATGCGTGAGCCCTCGACGCGGAATTGGTCGTTGGTAATAGTAAAGCGGTCACGGATGCCCTTTTTACGAAAAACAGGATACTTGGCGCGACCTGCAAAGAAGTTATTAAACGCCTCGCCTAGCTGGATAATTGCCATTTGTGGAGCATTCTTAGTGACGTTCAACATCCAAGGAAACTGCTCACGCTTAATTGCGTTAAGCTGGCGGCGTAAAGCATACTGTGACGGCTTAGGCAGGCTATTATCTGCCTGATGCGCTTCGTATTGCTTTTTCCACTGTGCCAGTGCCCAGTTATAAGCAAAGCGCGCTGTACCCGCCGCCTGCGCTAGATAGGTGCGCTGGACGTTGTTCGGTGCTAAGGCAATTTTATGTGCCAGTATCATCTGCACTATCCTCTACAGCTTTGCGTACATCATCTATCAGGCGTTTATTCTTTCTGGAACGGCTACCGTAGAGCCGTGCAGAAAATACGGTGATAATCTCCAAAACATCCTTGGCTAAATCTTCTTCAAAGGTCGTATCTTCGCCTTGATTAAGAATAACAACCTCTACTTGCTTAGCCTCACATATCGAAAAGACAAGCTCTGCACCAAAGCGTAATAAGCGGGCTTTGTGTGTAATGACTAGGCGACCTACCTTGTCCTCAATAATGGCATCCAGCAGTCGCCGCAAGCCTTTCTTGCGGTAATTCATTCCTGAACCCACGTCAGAAACGACCTCAAACGTCCAGCCTTGGCGGGTGCAATATAGCTCGAGCACTTGCTTTTGGCGTTCTAAGTCGGGCTTTTGGTCGTGGCTGGAAACACGAGCATAAGCAATGGTTTTCCTTGAAACATCTTGCCCTAAATGAAACAGCTCTGGCTTGAGCTTGGCTAGGTCATAACGCCGATGCCCGCCCGCTGTACGCTCAGAGGTGATTTTACCTGTAGCTTCCCAGCGCCGTAACGTATCTGGCGATACACCCAGCGCTTTTGCAGCTTCACTTATTCCCACATATCTACGCATAATGCTTATTATTACATAGGTATAACTAGATATTCAAGCGGCTGTTAAAGCCCTCTTTCATAGCTGACAACCACTATTTGTTTTAAACACAACAAAAAGTGTAAATAAGCACAGCCCATCAGACTGTCAGCCTTGTCCGAGTCTGCTGTAGGAATAATCCGACAAGCAGATTTGCTCAATCAAACGGGGATCGCCGACCCAAATAAAAAAGGGCCGGAGTTTCCTCCAGCCCTACATTTAACTTATGGCGGCTCAGCCCTGGCAACTACTCATTACCCGTGCTGTGCCTGCTTTTATTTATAAGAATAATAATAGCTATACGACGCCCCGTAGCCCAGTCTAAAGCGGCGTACCCCATTAAAGATGGCTCCTTTGAGGGGTTCCTCTACCCCAGCAGTGCGCAAACGGGTGATGGCATCTTGTACTTCGCGTGCTGTGCTTTGTTCAGCACGCACCACCATAAAGGCGGTCGAGGTGTGGCGCATGATAGCCAGGGTATCAGCGACTGGCAATATGGGCGGCGTATCGATGACCACGTGATCGTAGGTAGCCTCTAGCTCTTTGATCAGATTGCCAAACCCATTACTCAGCAATAGCTCGCCCGGGTTGGGCGGCGTGGTACCTGCAGGCAGTACGAATAACTGGTCATTGATCTTGACCAGGGCGTCTTGCACACTGACTTTACCTAGCAGCACATCTGACAGTCCGGCGCGTTTACGATCGTAGCCAAAATACTCGCCCAGGTGAGCACGACGCAGGTCCGCATCTACCACCACAACTTTTCTATCATCGATGGCTAGCAGGGCCCCTAAATTAGAGGCCACAAAACTTTTACCCACCCCCGCCGTGGCCCCGGTGATGGTCAGGGTTTTGCCCTGCGTGCCCATCATGGCAAAGGCCAACCCAGTACGTAAAGAGCGCAAACTCTCGACCACGGGGTCATCCGGATTGCTGTAGACCAGCAAACGGCGTTCCTGACGACGGCGCGACAGGGCGGCAAACAAACCATTTTGAGAATCAGACACCGGCAGGCTGGCATAGGTGGTCAGCCCGGTGCGCTGCTCGAGCGTATCGGCAGTTTGGATGGCGGGGCGTAAAAAACTACGGACCAGCACCACAAAGATCCCCAGCATCATGCCTAGCATGGCCGATACCGCCACAATCAGCAGCTTCTTAGGCTTGATAGCGCGTTCGGCCAGTACCGCAAAGTCAATGATACGGACATTCCCCACCGTCCCGGCCTCGGCCAGGCGCAATTCCTGGGCATTATTCAGCAGGGCAATATATAACTGGGTATTCACCTGCGCATCACGCTCTAGGCGCAACAAATCACGTTGGGACTGCGGCAG